>JAZRKS010000079.1:0-3291 GCA_045646445.1 Eubacteriales bacterium
AGAGCCAACCCTTCCGTCATTTTCTTGCGAAAATGCCACCTCCCCTTGCACAAGGGAGGCTTTAGTTTGGCGTCCAGAAAGGTTGGTGGCGTGTCCTAACAAGTTTTTTATAGACAATAAAGTAAAAAATATTTATTTGTCGAGTATTTTTGTCAAACCACAAAATAATTCATCATATTTAGCCGAAATACCATTCTCTTTGTCTGATCTACGTAACTGTTGTATAGACTTGTATAACATGCTTGCAAAAAAATCTATATTGTTAATCTGTGCTTTGGTATAATTATCGGAGCGAACATCAACCCCAAGTATAGGTGTGTATTCCGGAAAATACGTACACATTAACACCTTTCGCAAGTATTCTTTTGTCAAACATAAATTTTTTTGATAATCTTTGCTTTCAAACGGAGTTTCACAATAATATACAGCCATTCTGTAATTTGCATAACTGCGAAGCTCATCATCTTGTGAAAGATCCAAAATTCGAGAGGCACATTCGAATATCTTTTCATTTATCTCTCGATGTTGTATCTCATTTTCTATGTTATCGTGAAGATTTTCAAGAAGGGAAAGTTGTATTTTCATTACTCGCTCGTCATTTATAAAACCGGCGGCATCAATGAAAAAATGCTCATATTGTTTGCAAAGGGTTGAAAAATCACCTTTTGCTTTTTCAAGGTATTTCTCGGACAGTCGCTTGATCTTTTTCTCTTTGGAGGTACTGTTCAGACCGCATAATGTATCCATTGAAACGTGAAAAATTTGGCATATTTGGGCAAGCATTGCAATATCCGGCGCTGCGCCATTGTTTTCATATCGCGAGACCATTTGAGGAGAGACAAATAACAATTCCGCAAGCTCGCTTTGTGTCATTTTGCGTTCTTTTCTAAAAATTTTAATGTTGTTTCCAATTGTTTCATAAATCATAGCTACACCGCCTTTCTTTAAGAATAGTATATCACAAAACATTCTTTATGTCTATACACCGCAATGCAAGTTGATTTGCGTAGCATTTGAAAATATAAAACACCGCCAAAAGCAACCAGTTAAGATTGTATTTGGCGGTGTTTTTATTTTGTTTTCATTCCAAATAGATTTTCACCACGCAACCACCCATTGTGCAAACAGCATTACAAGGGGGAGTGTTGCAGTGGAGAGGATCGAGGTCATTCCAACCGATTGCGAGGCGTAGCCGGGTTCGATGTCGTGCAACTCTGCAAGCATTGTTACCATTGCGGCACTGGGCACGCCTGCCATTGCAGTGACGAGCAAAACGTAAGTGTCATTCAGCCCCACAACCTTTGCCAAAAGGCAAAGAATGATGGGGAATAGGATCAGCTTAATGCCCGAATGCAGATACAAACGCCCGTTTTTGAACATATCCGAAAGTGGCATCGTCGCGAGCAACGCACCCGTTACAAGAACAGAGATAGGCGTGCAAAGCGAGCCGAGATAGTTGAAAAACTGCGAAAGAGCATCGTATGCAGGTGCAAGAAAGCTTCCTGCAGGCGGAACGATGTAGGGCTGTAGCAGGAACAAAAGAATACCAATGGCGCAGGGAACTGTGCCGTAGTTAATAAAAATCTTTTTTGGAGTGAGTTTGATGTCATCGCGCTCGCGCGCGAGGATCATAATACCCCACGTCCAAATAAAAATGTTGAAGAATACTACGTAGAACGCCCCCATAAAGCTGCCGATGCCATTCCCGAAAATCGAATCGAGAATGGGGAAGCCGAGAAAGCCGGCGTTTGCAAACACGAGCGAGAATTCAAAAATTTTTGCTCTGTCAAAGTTGCCTTTTCTCATCGGTCGGCAAACAAGGAACGCCATTGCCGCCATCAGAATGTGCATTACAAGACTGATCAGAAGCACCTGCCATCCGGTGGTCAAATTTTCTTTTGAAAACTTGATGTTGTTGAGCGCCCCAATGATCATCATCGGTTGCCCAATGGAGACGATGAGGCGCGAGAGCGCCTTGGATGCCTTATCGTCAATGATTTTCGTCTTGCGGCAAATGTAGCCGCAGATCATTAAGAAGAATAACGTTAAAATAATGGTTAAGAGGCGAGGGAAGAAGTTAAGCATCCGTTTTTCCCCCAAGCTCATCGAGCTTTGCCTTAATGGCTTGCATATCGCGCAGCATATCCTCGCGGCGGCGCGGATCGCGCAAAAGTGCCGCAGGGTGATAAACGGCGGTCATGAGGTAGTCGCCCTTTTCAAACCACGTGCCGTGCTCCACCGAAATTTTAAAATCGGGCTTGATAAGGCGCATCGCGGAAATGCGACCCAAGCAAACGATTACCTTAGGGCGAATCAGGCGCACCTGCTCGCGCAGATAGTCAATGCAAGCATCCTCCTCCGCAGGCAGGGGATCGCGGTTCTTGGGCGGGCGGCACTTGAGAATATTGGCGATGTAAACATCCTTGCGCTCAATATCAACGGCGTAAAGGAATTTGTCAAGCAGCTGACCGGCTCTGCCCACAAAGGGCGTGCCCGTCAGGTCCTCTTGCTCGCCGGGGGCTTCACCCACGAACATCAAATCGGCATTGGGGTTGCCCACGCCAAACACAAGCTTTGTGCGTGTTTCTCCAAGTGCACACTTTTGACAAGTCGCACAAGACTGTGCCAATTCGTCAAGATTTGCATATTTACAAGGTTCCATAAAACCTCCATAAAAATCAATATTTTGCAGGGTGATCGGTAATGCCTTCACGCTCGGCGGCAGGGCCCTCGCAGTGCAAGGTGTAGTCACCACTCTTGAGGACGGCGACAAGCTCCTCACCCGTGCGAATGGGGGCGCTTGTCAAAATGCCGCCGTATCCGCGTTGATCGGGGTTGTGAAAGTCACTGCCCGAGGTGCGAATGAGGCCGTATTGCTTTGCCCAAGCATCGGCAACGGGATTGCGACCGTCGTAGCTGGGCGTGCCGTTAAAGGTCTCCATGCCGTCAATATCACGCGGATTGACAATCACAATTCCATTGCGGAAGGGATGCGCCTGCACCACCAAAAAGCCGTTCTCACGTGCCATGGGGGTAAAGGTGCGGAGTGTCATTTTGTGCAAATTGGGATTCTCGCGCAAAAAGTCCTTGGTAATGCCGTAAATCAGGTAATCGTTAATGCTCCCCTCAAAGCGTAATTCACATCCAAGAATGACGTTGAGGCGGTCACCCGCACTCTCGCGCATCAGGTAATAGGGGTGCATATAGTAATCCATCTTTTCTTGCCAAGAGCCCGAAAGATTATCAATCACGTAATCACAATAGTGATTTGTGATTACGAGTGAGGTGTAC
>JAZRKS010000080.1:0-1715 GCA_045646445.1 Eubacteriales bacterium
CTGTCTATATCAAACGTTATGTTTCCAATATGTTCTATAACTATATAATGCCCTGCCGATCCCGTTACAAACCTTCCTCACCAAAATGGGGAGGATTTTATTTGCACCACTATGTATCATTTACGGTTTGCGAGTGGCATACTTGCCGCAAGTCATATGCTTGCGGCAAGTTGCCTCTTCACTCACTCAGCCATCTTGCTCTCTAAAAAGGGACACCGCTCTCTCTTGTACACTCTCACCTGACACTGCGCACAGGACAGTAAATTGTCCAAGCACTCGTCCTTACGCGTATCGTACAACTTCTGCGTAGACCACAACAGGTCGTTTGCTTGATCGATCTGCTCTTGGTAATTATAGCAAATATAACCCTGCTCCATTAGAATCCGCATCCACGCCAAAGTGTAACGATAGGCTCTCACCTCTGTCACGCGCGGCACTTCTTCCAACACGTGCATACACGGTCTATGCGGCTCTACAGCGTACATAAAACGCTCGCTACAAGACCGTCGCAGACGCGTGTGATGACGATACGTCTCGCGAATGGAATCCTTAAGACAGTGCCAAACAAAGCACTTCTTATCCACCGGCGAGGTGAACGCATAGATAACACGGTCTTCCTTTTCGATCCGATACTTTGCCTTCCTCATAAGGCTCCTCCTTTCTGTAGAATATATCGCAAAAAACGCAACACAAAACAACAGTTTCGATTTTGCGTTCATAATGGTTATACAGACGTTCTCGCATTTTTGAACCATCAAGTCGAATTTTTTGCAAAATTTTTATTCAACTTGATTTTCGAACATAAAAAAGCCCGACGGCATTTCTGCCATCGGGTTTGTTCTAAAAGAAAACGAATATGGGATTGTAATATAAAGTACGCTCATTTCCTGTCCATGCGTACGTTAATGGAACATCGTTCGTACCTAAACTTTTTTGCATTCTCCGAAAGATATTTGAAAAACAAGACAAACGAATGAAATAAAACACCTTTTTCAAATATAAAATCCCCACCTTTCCTTTTTCTACTCCGTATATAATAAGGTTGCAAAATTGATACTTTTGAACTGAAAACCTTGAACTATCAAGGTTTCGCCAAGCCGTTTGCGGTTGCAAAATTGATACTTTTAACGTCACGAGATGCTCTCGTTTTCAAAAGCAAATTGCGACTTTTTCCATTTACTTTTTTCGGCTCAAACAATTCCGCAACCGCATTTTCAAACTTTGAAAATGCTCGTAGAAAAATCGCAACACACGTCCAAACAATTATGTTTTTCAACTCTTCAAAAATCGAAAAACCCGAAACAATAAGGTAACAAGCATTGGCTGCGGTGGAGTCTTCAACTCCCCTTGCCGTTTTCGGGGCACATCCCCATACCCCTCTCCCCCTCGCAGCGGCGTCCCGCCGTCACGAGTTGCCCTGCGGTCAAGACACTGCGTGTCGAGGTGGCTACGCCAAAGAAAAAGTGGTCGTCCCACTGTGACGACGGCCGTTGAATATGTAAGTTTTATTTCGGGTCACAATCAATTCCCGAATCCTCTTTAATGAGTCTAAGCAAATATTTTTGTATCGATTTCTCAGGAGTGGTTTTCGCAAATTCTGCCAGTTGGCGTTTCCCCTCCGGAGACATCCATATGTTTACTCTGTCCTTCGTCGCCTGATGTTTGGCAACCGCTTTTCTATGTGCATCGCTGGACACGTCATCCCCTCCCTTCTT
>JAZRKS010000081.1:0-9224 GCA_045646445.1 Eubacteriales bacterium
CAAGTGTAAGACTTACCTCACGAAGGTCGGCACTTCCTTTACCCTTCAGAGTTTCAACAGCCTCAATAATTTCCAGGGTATTACCGATATTTTTACCGAGCGGTGTATCCATATCGGATATTACTGCCGCCATTTTTCTGCCTGCCATTTTGCCGATTTCAACCATTTTAACGGAAAGCTCCTCAGCGTCTTCCTTGGTTTTCATAAAAGCACCGCTGCCGTATTTGACGTCGAGAACGATGCACTGTGACCCTGCGGCGATCTTTTTACTCATAATGCTCGAAGCGATAAGAGGCATACAGCCTACAGTTGCTGTGGCATCACGCAGAGCATAAAGCTTTTTGTCGGCAGGTGCCAAGGTTGCACTTTGCCCTACAATGGCGATGCCTGTCTCGTTGACGATGCGCTCAAACTCACTAACGGCGAGGTCGGTGCAAAAGCCGGGAATGGCCTCAAGCTTATCGACCGTACCGCCCGTGTGACCGAGTCCGCGACCGCTCATTTTGGCAACCGTCAAACCGAGAGACGCCACAATGGGAGCGACAACAAGACTTGTCTTATCTCCAACGCCACCCGTGGAGTGCTTATCCACGCGCAAGCCCTTGATGCCCGAGGTGTCGAGCTTTTCGCCCGAGTCGCGGACGGCCAAGGTGAGCTCGGTGGTTTCTTCATCGTTCATGCCGCGAAAATAAATTGCCATGCAAAGTGCCGCGGCTTGATAATCGGGGATAGAACCGTTGGTATATCCCTCTACAAAAGCGCGGATTTCCTCGGCAGACAAAACGCCGCCGTCGCGCTTTTTCTTTATTACATCATACATTCTCATAGGTTCATACTCCTTTCAAGTCAGAGGGACCAAAGGATGTGGGAAGCAGATCGCCCAAGGTATATGCTTGTACCTCGTCGGTTGTTCCCAAAAGGACGCGGAAGGTGTGCGGCTCACAGAACTCGCGCAATACCTGACGGCAAACACCGCAGGGCGCGCAAAATCTGCCCTTCTCGCCCGCAGGACCGCCAATAACGGCGATGGCTGCGAACTCTCTTTCACCCTCGCTGACGGCCTTAAAAACGGCTGTACGTTCGGCACAGACGGTGGGCGTGTAGGATGCATTCTCGATGTTGCAGCCCGTATAAACCTTGCCGTCCTTTGTCAGGAGTGCCGCTCCAACCGCAAAGTGCGAATACGGAACGTAGGAAAAGGCGCGTGCCTCTTCGGCAAGACGCATCAGTTCAAGATCAGTCATTGCCTTACTCCCCTTTCACAACGGCTTTGTAGAAGCTCTCGCCTGCAATGCCGCCGTCGGTGATGCCCAAGGATTCGAGAATAGTAGCGCCAATATCGGCAAAGGATGCACGTGTGCCAAGATCAACACCCTCGCGGATGCTCTTACCAAAGATGAGCATAGGCGTGTGCTCGCGAGAGTGGTCGGTGGAAGGTGTTGCAGGATCACAGCCGTGATCGGCAGTGATGATGCAAATGTCATCCTCGTTCATTCTTTCCATAAAGCCGCCAAGCCAAGCGTCAAACTCGGTGAGTGCCTGCGCGTATCCCGCAATGTTGTTGCGGTGACCGAATACCATATCAAAGTCAACAAGGTTGGTAAAGCACAGACCTGTGAAGTCGCGTGCGGCGATCTCGTCGGTCTTTGCCATTCCGCCTGCGTTGTTGGGCGTGGGGTTGCTTTCGCTAAATCCCTTGCCTGCAAAAATATCATAGATTTTGCCAACGGAAATGGTGGCAAAGCCGCGCTCCGCGAGAACGTCCACAATGGTGTTTGCGGGCGGCAGAAGCGAATAATCGTGGCGGCGAGGGGTACGCGCATAAGGATGCTCGCCCGTAAAGGGACGCGCAATGACACGTCCTACCGCGTGCTCACCCGTGAGCAGCTCGCGTGCGATTTCGCAATAGCGGTAAAGATCGGCAATCGGCACGATATCCTCGTGTGCGGCAATTTGGAATACGCTATCGGCAGAGGTATAAACGATGAGCGCACCTGTTTTGCAATGCTCGTCACCGTAGTCGCGAATGACGTCGGTGCCCGAGTAAGGCAGATTGCAAATGGTCTTTCTGCCCGTTCTTGCCTCAAACTCGGCAATCAGGTCTGCAGGAAAACCGTTGGGATACGTGGGGAGCGGTTGGGGAGAGACGATGCCCGCAATCTCCCAGTGACCGATGGTGGTATCCTTACCCATCGACATCTCGCGCATACGCGCAAAGGACGCCTTGGGAGCGGCAATGCCGCCGCCAACCCCCTCGATGTTGAACAGTCCCAACGCCTCGAGGTTCGGGCAAGAAAAGTTAGGATGGTTGCGAATAGCACCGATAGTGTTGCTTCCCGCATCGCCAAAATTGGCGGCATCGGGGAGTTCTCCAATACCAACGCTATCCAACACGATTAAAAATACTCTTTTAGTCATAGTTTTCTCTCTTACGCCAAATTAAGCGCGATCTTCATCATAGCGGTGAAGGAATTTTGACGCTCCTCGGCAGTGGTATTTTCTTCGGGATAAATAAAGGAATCGCTAACGGTGCAAATGCAGAGTGCCTTCTTGCCTGCTCTTGCCGCGTTGCAATAGAGTGCGGCGGATTCCATTTCAACGACAAGAACGCCCAACTTTGCCCAATCCATACCGGAGTTGGCATCGTCGTAGAAGGTGTCGGACGAGAAGATGTTGCCTACCTTGTAGTTAACGCCTGCCTTTTCGCATTCTTCAACAGCACGGCGAACGAGGTCGAAATCAGCAATGGGAGCAAAGGTGCCGGGCAGCTTGTACTGCATAGCATAGTTGCCGTTGGTGCAAGCACCCATAGCAACGATAATGTCACGCGCGTGCAGGTCGGGATGGAAAGAACCGCAGGTGCCTACGCGAATGATGGCGTCAACGTCGTAGAAGTTGTAAAGCTCATAGGAATAGATACCGATAGAGGGCTGACCCATGCCGGAAGCCATAACGGTTACCTTTTTGCCGTTGTATTCACCCGTGTAGCCGTGAACGCCGCGAACGTCGTTAACAAGTACGGGATTTTTAAGGAATGTCTTTGCAATAAATTCGGAACGCAAGGGGTCACCGGGCATAAGCACGGTCTTTGCGATGTCTTCTTTTTTAGCGGAAATATGGGGGGTCGGAATAGCCATAATTCTTTCTCCTTTTCAAATATTAGTATCCACCGTTGTCGGTGTTTTTGATGATTTTTACTACGCGACTGGTGCCAAGACGGTCGGCACCGAGGTTAATGAAGTCTTCGGCATCCTGCAAGCTTGCAATGCCGCCTGCCGCCTTTACTTTAACGTGAGCACCTACGTTTGCGCGCATCAGGGCAACGTCCTCGCGAGTAGCACCCGCGGTGGAAAAGCCCGTAGAGGTCTTAATATAGTCGGCACCCGACTCGGTAACGATGCGGCACATACGCAGCTTTTCGTCCTCGGTGAGAAGACAAGTCTCAATAATAACCTTGAGAATCTTATCGCCGCAAACCTTTTTGATGGCGCGGATCTCTTCAAGAATCTTTTCGTCATTGCCTGCCTTGAGGTCGCCTACGTGAATGACCATATCGATTTCGTCCGCACCCTCGCGCAGAGCCTCGGCAGTTTCAAAGCACTTAACGGCGGTGGTGCTGTCCCCATTCGGGAAGCCGATAACGGTGCAAATAGCAAGGCGGTCTCCTACGTACTCTTTTGCCTGCTTTACGTAGCAGGGGGGAATGCAAACGGATGCAGTTTGATACTTCATACCGTCGTCGCAAATGGCGCGAATCTCTTCCCATGTTGCGGTTTGCAAAAGCAGGGTGTGATCGCAACGTGCTAAAATTTCAGTAATGTTCATCAGATGAATCTCCTTGTTTATATTTTTTCATCTTTATTGTACCATTTTTATAGTAAAATTGCAATACCTTTGCCCAAAAAAGCCATGCAAAACGGCACTTTTGGGGCAACAGAGGGAGACCTTTGCGGTCTCCCTCTTTGCATTTTATTTTTGAGAGTTTTTGATAGAATTATTCGCCGAGAATTTCGTCGATCTCTTCGTTGGTAAGACCGAACAGCTTACCAAGGTTGGCAAGAGATTCCTTATCGTTTTCCTTATCCTCGGAGTTTGCATAGTAATTGCCGATTGCACTCTTGAGTTCTTCCGATTCAGAGCTGCCCTCGCTATTATCCAACATGCCACTCATGCCGAAGGGGTCACCGTCGAGCGCGCCGCTTTCACTGTTCTTGTTCAAGGAGTGCTTGAGTGCCTCGGAGGACATAAAGGTTTCAACGGTTTCGTCTGCGGACTTACCAAGTACGCTATCCTCACCGCCAAATACGCTTTGGTTGGATTCGCCGCTGTTTGCCTTGTCACTTGCGGAGGTAACGAGGTTCATAACGTCGCTGAGCGCCTCTGCTTCCTTTTGGCTCTCTTCCTCGGTCATGTTGACATCGGGGTCATTCCAGTAACCGAATACGTCGGAGATAAGAGGAGCGGCAGTGGTGGATTGCTCTTCGTTCAGACCGTAGTCCTCGGTGAGTCTATCCTCGGTGATGTAGGTCTCCATCATGCCTGCGGTTTGGGGATTGAGATCCTTCAATACCGTGGTGAGTGCTTCGGTGGTCATGCCCTCTTCGGTAGCACTGTTCATGTTTTGGAGAACGTCCATTGCGTTGGAAATGGTCTTAAAGGTCTTTTCGTAGTCAACGTTTGCACCGGTGGAACCCTTGGTACCCAGCTCGGTTGCGGTTGCAATATCCATGTTAGCGGTATTTCTTACCATTTCGGATTGAACGATTGCAATAAAGAGCTTGGAGGTGCGCTCGGGACCTACACACTTGGAGGTATGCAGAGAATTGAGGATGCCACCTACGGAGCCTGCCATGGTGCTGATGTTGATTTCTTCGCCGGACATTTCGTCAAGGAGCTTGCCTGCCTTGGAGAAAATGCCGCCAATAGCGTTTGCCTCAGCATTCAGGGTTGCATCGGTGATCTTGTTGGTAGCTTCGTCAACATCAACGAGAAGCTCATCCATGAATACGAGCAGAGTTGCTTTTTCAAAGCTTACTGCGCTTTGCAATGCTGCGGTGTTGGCAGCGGTAGCCTTTGCGATTGCCTTTTTGAGTTGTACGTTTACAATTGCGTTGTAAAGTGCACCGCTTGTGGTACCAAGCATCTTATTTGCGCCGTTTGCAAGAATTGCGGCAACGTCAGCGCCAAAGGTAGCGCTTTCGCCATTCAGTGCGGCAAGAGCGTTGATCATGCCTGCAAGAGTTGCGGCAGCACTTGCATCCTTTTTGGTTGCGTATGCAACAAAGAAGCTTTGAACGTCACCTGCGGTAACGGTGCCCTTCTTTTCGTTGAGGATGCCGTCGATCATAGCAACGGAATAAAGGTCGATAACCTTCTTATCAATTACGATACCTGCATGGTCGAATGCATCGTTGAGCTTTGCGGAAAGCTCGGTAACCTTGCTTGCATCGTCAAGACCGTTAACACTGTTGAGGTCAGCGGCAATGGTATCCATCAGCTCATTGTAAGCCTCGTTGGCATTTGCCTTGATCTCTGCGGCATCACCGAGAGCTTCAATACCGATGTTGGTAATTTCAGGAATGAGGCACTTCATGCTGCCGTTCTTACCCAAAACGATGATTACATCGGTAATGGTATGTCCGTTTGCAAGATTATCAAACAGAGCATCGGTATCATTCATGTTTTCCAGAATGCCGCCCTTAACAAATGCGCTTGCCATATCGGCAACCGTTTTCAGGTCAGCCTTAAACTTGTCGGTGTCCTTGGCATCATCGTGTACAATGGTGATGGTCTTGCCAATCAGGTCGCCAAACATTTCGTTATCGGCAAGGGGCATTTCCTTCTCGCCGGTAACCATATCGTCGGTCAAAAGATATACAGCCTCGGAAGCGATTGCGGTGAGGAACTTGGACTCACAGAGAGCTTCTACAACAGAAACCAGTGCGTCAGCTTCTTTTTGGCTAAGGTTTTCAAGGCTGCTGATTTTGGTAAGAGGCATAGCCTTGCCTGCAACGTTGGCGATTGCGTTGATCTCTGCGCCAAGCTGCATGGGTTGGTTCTTGAAGGTGAAGGAGGTTGCACTGTTGATCATTGCATCACCGCCAAATACGCGGAACATTTGAACTGCAAGGCTATCGGCAATGGGATCGATGTAATCCTTGGAAACGGTAGCAACCGCTTTTTCGGTAGCGGCATCAAGCACGTCTGCCTCTACAACAACGTCTGCAACGTTTGCTGCCAAGTTGCTATAGAAAGCAACAGGAAGCAGAACAACTGCAAGCACGATAACGGCAGATACAAAGGACCAAGCAAACGCTCTTGCCTTGGCGTAGGGCGCGTTGTTGCCCTTGCCTGCTTGAACGGGAGCATCGTCGTCATCTTCGTCCTCGTCGTATTCAACTGCGTAGTCGTAGTCTTCGGCTGCGGAGTCTTCATCTTCGTCGTCACTCTTCTTGGACTTTCTTGCCTTGGGAGCAGCGTCAGCATCCTTTTTGTTGGGACGAACGACGGCAAAGATGATCAAGCATACGATGCCTGCCAAGAAAGACAGAACGATGTAAAGAGCAGCAAAAACCAGAGGAGTGAACATTGCAACGGGCAGACCGATTGCTACTTCAAGCAGCATGGGGGATGCCTCGATTAAGTTCATAATCTCTTCGGGAAGAACACCCGAGAGTGCGGGGAGCAGATTGCCGTTGATAAAGCCGGCATCGGTAAGAGCATCTTTTGCAATAAGAGCTCCGACAAAGGCCAGAACGACACACAAAATGCGGGAAATGCTCTTGATTCTTGTTTTGACCAGCTTGCGGACGAACATCGACCACAGAACGCTGCATGCAACGCACAAGAAAAGAACGATGGTAAAGATAGTACCCATAACGATTTTTCTCCTTATGTTTGGAAAATCTTATAGTATTAAAATACTATATATACATAATAGCACATATTACGGGGGTTTGTCAAGCAAAAAAAGGAAAATTGCACAAACAATCTTCCTTTTCCTATTGTTTTCAATCATATATTATCATATGCCGTCTACGATGGTAGAACGTATCGCTTGACCGAAATTAAAAAGAATGCGGCCAAGGGGCAAAGAACGCCTGCGGGCAGCCATAGGCTCTCGGTGCTGATAAGCACTCCAAGAACTCCCAAAACCGCCGAAAGACTCATAAAAATATCGGTGCATTCGGCGTGTGAAATGCCTGCCGCAAAAACACGGTGGTGCAGGTGTGCTTTGTCGGCACGAAAAGGGTTATATCCGTGCAAAAGACGTCTTGCCACCGTGCTGACAAGATCGATGATGGGATATGCAAAAATAAAGAGCGGAGCAAGTGCGGATAGATGGATCCCCTTGCTAAAAAGCGGTAAGGAGAGCATTCCCAAGGTAAAGCCCAACGCCTCGGACCCGCTGTCGCCCGCAAACACGTGCGCAGGATAACGGTTAAAGATGCGAAAAGCAAGGCATGCCGCCATTAAATAAAGAGACGTGATGCCAAAAATCCCCTCCCCCGCTATAAAAAAGCAGGCACCGAGCATAAGGCATTCAATTGCACCGCAGCCACACAAAAGCCCATCTAAGCCGTCGATAAAATTGTGGGCATTTGTTAAAAGAACCACCCAAAGGATAGCTCCAAACGTCCATGCTCCCTCGGTTATGCCAACGCCAAAAACCGCCGCCGTTGCAATGGCAACCTGAAACAAAAGCTTTGCCCCCGGTCCCAAACCGAAAATATCGTCTGCAAGCCCAACAAGCACCATAACGCCACTGCCAAAAGCAAGAGAGGTCAAAAAGATATTCCACTCGTTTAAAACAGCAAGGCCTAAAAGGAAAGCGGCAAAAATAGCCACTCCACCATCGCGCGGAATACTCCTGCGGTGCATGCGTCTTCCATCTACAGGGACGTCCACAGCACCAATCTTCCATGCCAAACGCGCGACTATGGGGGTGAGAACATAGCACAAAAGAAAAACAAACAAACCGATAATGACGTACATACATAACTCCAATCTGCAATCAAAAAGATAAGGGAAAACCCATACGGATTTTCCCCTATTTTTTAATGCGTTATGCAGCAATCGGTATTTTTAACGAATTTGAACAAAGCCCAGCTTCTTTTGGAATTTGGAAAGTGTACGGCGTGCGTAGTAGGATGCCTCTTCGGCGCCCTTCTTCATTTGTGCCTCAAGAGCTGCCTTATCTGCCATCAATTCGGCAAAGCGTGCTTGAACAGGCGCCAACGCATCGGCGGTTGCTTCGCCCACTGCAAGCTTGAAGTCACCGTAGCCCTTGCCTGCAAATTCGCGCTCGATCTCGTCATAATTCTTGCCCGTGAAGCAGGAATAAATGGTCATGAGATTGCTCACACCGGGTTTGTCCTCGGAGAAGCGAATTTCTGCCTCGGAATCGGTCACAGCTCTCTTGAATTTGCGAATGATGGTGTCTTTATCATCCAAAATGTAAACAACCGCGTTGGTGTTTTCATCGGACTTGCTCATCTTTTTGGTGGGCTCTGCCAAAGACATGATCTTTTTGCCGCTCTTTGCCATAATCGGCTCGGGAACGGTAAAGAGATCGGGGTAAATTTGGTTAACACGGTTTGCAATATCGCGGCAAAGCTCAACGTGTTGCTTTTGGTCGATGCCTACAGGAACGACGTCGGTTTGGAACAAGAGGATGTCAGCCGCCATCAATACAGGATAGGTGAAAAGACCTGCGTTAATGTTGTCGGCGTGCTTTGCACTCTTATCCTTAAACTGCGTCATGCGAGAAAGCTCGCCAAACATGGTAAAGCAGTTAAGCAACCATGCAAGCTCTGCGTGCTCATGCACCATAGACTGCACGTAGAGAGTATTCTTTTCGGGGTCAAGGCCGCAAGCCATATAAAGAGCCAACGTCTCGTAGGTACGACGGCGAAGATCTGCAGGGTTTTGACGAACGGTAATTGCGTGCTCGTCAACTACGCAGTAAAAGGTTTTATATTGCTCCGAAAACTCGGAAAAATTTTTAATAGCGCCAAGATAGTTTCCAATAGTCAGGTTGCCGCTGGGCTGCACGCCCGAAAAGCATACCTTTTGTTCTCCAAACATAGTAAATCTTCCTTTCAAGGGTTCGTTTCTATCATTTTAACATACCCCGCACTTTTTTACAAGTACTCTTTGCAAAAAAATTCACTTTTTGATAAAAAAAGAATCGGCGCAGACTGTTTGTCTGCGCCGAAAGATAC
>JAZRKS010000082.1:0-1812 GCA_045646445.1 Eubacteriales bacterium
GGTGCAGTTCGGTGAGGGGTATACCGCGTGCAGGGACAGGATGGTCATGATGCTCTTCTATGAGACAGGAATGCGTTTGTCGGAGCTGGTTGCCCTTGATGTCGATGATATTGATTTCGGTGCTTCGGTCGTGAAGGTATTGGGTAAGCGTAGCAAGGAACGCGTGATTCCTTTCGGCAATGGATTGAAGAGTGAACTGGAGCGTTATCTTGAGGTGCGTGGGCGGTTTGCGAACAATTGCGCAGGTGCCTTGTTCCTTTCATCCCATGCAAGGCGAATAAGCAACTCTCAGGTATACCGTATGGTGAACGGCCGTCTCTCGCATGTCAGTTCTGCCGGTAAGAGGAGCCCGCACGTGTTGCGCCACACCTTTGCGACGGCCATGCTTAACAATGGCGCCGAGATTGGTGCGGTCAGGGAGTTGCTGGGTCACGAGCGGCTTGCGACAACGGAGATATATACCCACTTGACATTTGAGGAACTCAGACGTTTTTATGATAAGGCTCATCCAAGAGCCGGTAACAATTAAATAATAGGAGGATTAATTATGGAGACAAGAATTCAGGCAGTTCATTTTGATGCATCACAACAGCTGGTGGAGTTTGTTGAGAAAAAGGTTGCAAAGCTTGAAAAACTTTGCGAAGGTGCTACAGCTCTTGACGTGAACATGAAGCTGATAAAGCCCGAGACAGCGATGAACAAAGAGGTTGCCCTCCGTCTGTCAACAGGTAACGGCGAGCTTTTCGCGTCAAAGGTGAGTGATACTTTTGAGGATGCCTTGCTCGGCGCCATTGACGCAGTAAAGGTACAGTTGGAAAAGAATCGTAACAAGTAAGTGGTCTTTACCCGATAGATTTGCGGCCGCCTTTATGGCGGCCTTGTTTTTTGTTTGCTCATTGGATTATTTCCTCCTCACGGCGGATGTTCCATTCGTTGTAACTGAGTACCAGTGTCTGTAACCGTAGAAAATTATATGGGGATTAATTTTTTTTTCTTTCTTTTTACTCGCTTATTGAATTCAAACAAACTTGATCCTTGCCTGTTTTCATGCGTTTTGTCGATAGCGGCCGCCTCAAGGTGCTCTCGGTGTGTGTCGAGGGTAAGACCGATGTCTGGAAGAATGGATCTACGCCAAGGGGGTGATGCATGTGATGAGGGCTGGTTATATACGAAGATCTGTTGTACGAGATTCCGGGACTTCCGGTGCTTTTGTTGCTTGACAAGAAACATCGGGTGCTGATGAAAAATGTCTATCCCGGCATGGTCGAAACTTTTTTGATGGGTAAATAACGCGAGTTCGATATAAATAATGTACTAAATTTTAGTGTATTTTGTTCATCTCGAACCAACGGTCGACGTCCGAAGGGATTAAGGTCAACGTACGTGAGAGATTTCGTGTTTCGCTATATTTTGAGATTCTTCGTCGCTGTGCTCCATCGAAATGACAAATTCGCGATTTGGTTTAGTTTATACCGAATTCAGATTGAATCGTGTTTCTTTGCTGTTTTTTTTGATGCTGACCGCATTTTATGCATGAGATTTTAAATGGTGCGAATTACTTCCTTAATACCGGCTTTTGTGGCAAAAACGGGCGTTTTTGGGCTATTTTTGATAGAAAAAGCAGAAAAATCGCATTTTTTTTAAAAAAAAAGTCGAAAATGTTTTGCAGTTAAAAAAAAAGCCCTACCTTTGCACTCGCTTTACGACAGTAACGACAAACAAATAAACGTTGCCTCTTTAGCTCAGTTGGCCAGAGCACGTGATTTGTAATCTCGGGGTCGTTGGTTCGAATCCGACAAGAGGCTCCAACGT
>JAZRKS010000083.1:0-2251 GCA_045646445.1 Eubacteriales bacterium
GCCCCCTACAAGGTAAGAGAAGATGCGACGGGTTTAATTATCCTCCCCTTGAACAAGTGATCAATAAAATCCCCTAGGCAAAACAACTTTCGTAGGGGGCGACGTCCTCGACGCCCCGTAATAAACGAGTTTTATTAAAACAGCAGGTGGCGATAGTTCTTGAAACAAAAAAGAAGCAACAAGGCAACATCGCTTAAAACGATGTTGCCTTGTTTTTTAAAATATCACTTTCAACCAACGCCAGAGGTAGACGAGCAATGCGATAACCACCCAAACGAGTGAGAACGCGATGGTGACACAGAAAATGGAGAGCACCGGCAGATTGATCTGCATCAGTCCATTCACGATGCCGCCTTGCAAACCAAGGAGCATGGTAACGCCCGCAAAAACGGCAACGATACCTGTGTACATCAAGAGCGCTTTGAAGCATCCGCGCAGATCGGCAAAGCTCAAGGTAACGTGTTGCGAAACCGAAAGAATGATGAGCAAACCGACAATGGCACGTCCGCCGCCCTCTTTGAACCCTCCAAACAAAGAGGTCAGAAGCGAGAAGACGATAGACGACATTTCGCGCACGTTCGCACCCGATGCCACCATTGCGCGCGAGTTATCAAGATAGGCGTGCCACTGTGTGGGAAAGCAAATGGTGAGCACCAAAATCATCACTCCAAGACCGCTGAAGATAGGGCCAAAGCTGATAAAGAGATCGCCAAACACCGCCCACAAATTTTTGCGGTTGTAGCTATGCTCTACGTAGCCGAGCGTGCGAGAGCGGCGGCTTGGGGGCAGGAGTAGCTTCATATCGGTGATGCGGTGTGCAAAGGGAATGCACATCAGGGCGTGCCCCAGCTCGTGCACGGGAGTTCCTATCACCGAGGATGCATAAAGCACCAAGGTTGCCGAGTCACCCACAAAATACATAAATATTTGTCGCGCAAGCCACGCCACAAGACCGCAAACCGCCATAACGCCAAGCGTAAGGCCGAGCAGCTGTCCTATATAAATCAAATATTGGTCCATGTAAAAATTCCTTTCTTGTTTGGCTTTTCGGCGGGACTAATTTCTGCCTCCCTTGTGTAAAGGGAGGTGCCGAGCAAACGCGAGGCGGAGGGATTGTAAAAATTAGTTTTACAACAAAACAATCCCTCACCCGACTTCGTCGGGAGCTCCCTTTACACAAGGGAGCCTTTTATAGCACATCGCTTTACTTTTTAGAATTGACTTTCAAACGCGTCGTTCAGCTTTTGGGCGAGGGCTTGCATACGCTCGGGGGTGACCTTGCAAACCTGACGGTCATAGGTTACAAGACCGTTGGTCTCATCTTCAACATCACTTACCTGTGTCAGAACAGCGGCGCAAAGACCGCCATCGCGGATGCAGGGAACAATCTCGTCAAAGTAGAGCTTTTCCAAAGCATCCGAAAACGCCTCGGTTGTTTCAAGCGTACTGTAACCGTAGTTTTGGTCAAGGTTGAAGGAATGTCCCTTGATTTTGCAGGAATATCCGCCAAACTCGGAGAGCACCAAGGGGAGCTTGCGGCTCTTGAGCTTGACACGGCGGAAATAGATGTGCTCGCTTTGCACGTCGCTGCGCGGTGTTTTGAACCACCCCGACGCGGTATCCCAAATGCGGGTGGAGTCACACGCTTTGAGTTGGTCATATACGCGAGATGCACCGAAATACTGTCCCCAACCTTCGTTGAAGATGGTGTAGTAGCACACAGAGGGGTGATTGTAAAGCAGCTCTATCACGGCGCGCGAGCCGTCCTCAAAATCGGCGCGGCGGCGACGGCTCACCGAATGGAAGAATCCCCATCTCCACCCTGCGGTGGGCAGTGCGGTATCAAACACAAAATCGTAGTGACCGCTGTTCATCATATCTTGAAAAACGATCATGCCCTGCTTGTCACACTCATAGTAAAAGACGTCGGGCTCGATTTTGATGTGCTTTCGCAGCATGTTAAAGCCGAGCTCCTTCATTTTGGAAATATCATAGCGATATCCCTCGGGTGTGGCGGGGGTGTAGATGCCGTCACTGTAATATCCTTGGTCAAGAAGCCCGTGGAAGAAATAGGGCTTGCCGTTGAGGCACAGGTAGGGCTTGCCCGCAACCATCTTGGATTCGATGGTACGCAGAGCAAAATAAGAGTCGATCTGATCCTTGCCGTCCGCAAGGGTAAAGGTGTAAAGATGAGGGTTTTCGGGAGACCAGAGAAAGTCGGAGGCCAAGCGGTCTTAGGAAGACAACACTT
>JAZRKS010000084.1:0-4916 GCA_045646445.1 Eubacteriales bacterium
TATGAAGCTTGACCTGCAGAACGACGCCATAGGTATCTTTTACAAGCTTTTGCATAAGCTTGGGCGTTTCGGCACTTTCGATGAGCTCGATACCCGCGTTGCTAAACGGAATATCAATATCAAGCACGTTGCCCGAAAGGCGGTACTCGCAACGGTCGAAAAATCCTTTTGCAACAATACCGCGGCGGTTGGTCTCCATTAAGAGATCGGGAATCTGCGAGACGTCAAAAAGCTCCGCACTGTAAATGGGACAAATGCGGACGCTATTGAGCTCATATGCGACGCGGATTTCCTCCTCGATGCGATAAAGCTCACGGCGCGGAATAACACGGGGGAACGGTGCCGTGACCTCAATGATGCGCTGCTCTTTATCGACTCTGAGAATAATACCGTCAGCGTCTGCCGTGAGCAAAGCACGGGCAGACGCATCGTCGGGCGTATATCGGTTAAAGATTTCAAGCAGATTTTTACTCATACGTTTTACGTTCCTTTATGGCGCGCACTTCGCGCAAAAGTCTTTCTACAATATCCCTCTCGGGAATCTTTTCTACAATTTCGCCGTGGCGGAACAGAACTGCCTCGCCCTTGCCGCCTGCAATGCCGACGTCGGCCTCGCGTGCCTCACCGGGTCCGTTGACAACGCAACCCATGAGGGCTACCTTTACGGGAACACTCTCCAGCCCCTCGGCGGCAACCGCCGTTTCAAAGCGCTTGACAAGAGGGATCAAGTCGATTTCGGTGCGCGCACAGGTGGGACAGCTGACA
The DNA here is from genome assembly GCA_045646445.1 of Eubacteriales bacterium. Lineage (GTDB taxonomy): Bacteria > Bacillota > Clostridia > Oscillospirales > CAG-272 > UMGS1865. The sequence continues at coordinate 766 of JAZRKS010000084.1, forward strand.
ATATCCAAGCCGCACTGCCCTTCGATTTCGAGTGCTTGCAAAATCTTGCGTGCGGCAGCAATTTCGTGTACGGGATCGTCGGTTAAGGATACGCGGATCGTGTCACCGATGCCGTCGCAAAGGAGGGCGCCAATGCCCGCGGTGCTTTTGAGGAGTCCACGTTCACCGCCGCCTGCCTCGGTAACACCGAGATGTAAGGGATAATCACATTTTTCGGCAAGGAGGCGGTTGGCATCGATCATATCCTTAACGGTAGATGCCTTGATGGAAATGACTGTATCGTAAAAGCCAAATTTCTCGAGCAAGGCGACATGATAGAGCGCGCTTTCACAAAGTGCTTCGGGTGTGGGAGAGCCGTATTTTTTGAGAATATGCTTTTCAAGAGAGCCGGCGTTGACACCCACGCGGATGGGAATGTGTCGCTCGCGGCAAGCATCGCAAACTGCCCTGATGCGATCCTCGTCCCCGATGTTGCCGGGGTTGATGCGAATCTTATCAAAACCCAATTCGGCACAGCGGAGTGCTATGCGGTAGTCGAAATGAATATCTGCCACAATGGGAATTTGAATGCCGCTCTCCTTAAGCTTCCAAACGGTATATGCCGACTCCTCTGTAGGTACAGAAAGGCGCACAACGTCGCACCCCGCGCGCTCCAGCTTGCGCACCTGTTCCAAGGTGCGCGCGGCATCGGCAGTGGGGGTGTTGGTCATAGATTGAATGGCAATGGGAGCACGTGCACCAATGCGGCACTGCCCCACGGTAATGCTTCTTGTTTTTCTTCTAATATCGTTATATCTCATAGTGCGATAATATCCTTTATGGCAACCAGCACAGCCAAGGCAAGCATAAGAACAAGGCCAACAAGGTTGATAATGCCTTCGAGCTCACGCTTCATCGGTTTGCGGCGCACGACTTCGATCAAATAAACAAAAATGTGTCCGCCATCGAGTGCGGGAATGGGCAACAGATTCATCACGCCCAAATTGATGGAGATGATGACAACAAGGTTGAGAACGGGAATAAAGCCGTACTCCGCCGCCTGCCCTACTACCTTGGTAATGCCAACGGGACCCGAAACGGCATCAACACCGTAACGCCCCGAGAAAAGCCCAAAGAGTGAATCGTAAACCATTTTTACGTTAGACAGAGAACGGAACCAGGTGTGCTTCATGACCGTTCCAAAGTTGAAATCGGACTCGCGGTAAATGAGAAAATCCATATTACCAAACACAATGCCTTGATTTTCGTAGGAAGGCACCACAACATCCTCAAGCACGATTTTTTCGCCATTGCGTCGAACGGTCAAGGTCATGGGCTTGTAGCCCTGATTCATAATTTCATAGCTGAGCTCATCATAGGTGTGCACACGGGTAGAGTTGACCTTAAGTATCTCATCTTCAATCTGCAAGCCGCAACCGTTGCTCAGCGACCCCTCAAAAAGCTTGAGATCTGCCTCGGTAAGTGCTACGGGAATATCGACCATTTCATAGTCGATGCTATCTTTCACTCTGCGTTGAACGGTAACGGTAATGGTTTCACCGTTGGCATCCTGAACGATTTTTGCAAGCTCGGCATAGGAAAGAAGGCGTTTGCCGTTGACAGAGTAAAGATGATCGTCCGGCTCAAAGCCAAGCTGTGCTTCCTCGGCGGTATATTGCACGTGAAAGCCTGCCACAACGGTGGTTGCGGCGGCATCTTGTCCTTGCACGAGCACCATTACAAGCATTAAAAGAATGCCGAGAATGATGTTCATAGCAGGTCCTGCAATGGAAATCAGAATTCTTCTCCAAACGCTTTGGTTGCAGTATGCCTGCTTGGCAAGCTCGGGGGTGAGCTCGTGCCAATCGGTATCTACTTGTCGTGTATCTTCCGGATCATCGCTGGGGACCTGACGGTACAGGGTAGGAGAATCTTCTCCCTCTCCGTTATCACCCTGCACCACTTCCATTCCGTTTTCGCCAAGCATGTTGACAAAGCCACCGATGGGAAAGGCGCGCAAGGAATACACGGTTCCCTTCTTTTTGCCTTTCCAAGAGAAAAGCTTGGGGCCCATGCCAATGGCGAACTCCAGTACCTTAACGCCGCACAGGCGTGCAACGATGAAGTGACCAAGCTCGTGTATAAAAATTAAAAGTCCAAAAATGAGTATTGCGTAAAGAATAGACAAAGGGTTCAATTATGGTTCCTCCAAAAATCAGAGATTGTTTCTCTTTTCCAAAAATTCGTTTGCCAAGGAGCGCGCGGCTCCGTCAAAGGCAAAAATATCGTCTACCGACCAAATACGGGTAGCATCCGAAATGGCTTCAAAGGTATCACTTACAACGTCAAAAATACCGATAAAACTGAGTTTCTTCTCCAAAAATGCCGAAACTGCGACCTCGTTTGCCGCGTTAAGAATTGCAGGATATGCACCGCCGCGACGAATGGCTTCTTTTGCCAGATCCAAAAGCACAAAGGTTTTGGTATCGGGCTTTGCAAAAGTCATAGAGCCAAGCTTTGTAAAATCCAAGGACTCGATGCTTGCCGTTTGTCGAGCGGGGTGCGTGATTGCATATTGCACGCAATGGCGCATATCGGGCACCGACATTTGTGCAATGACACTGTTATCAATATATTCTACCGCCGAATGCATTATGCTCTCGCGGTGAACGAGCACCTCGATCTTATCGGGGTCAACACCAAAGAGATGTGCCGCCTCGATAACCTCAAAGCCCTTGTTCATCAAGGTCGCGCTGTCGATGGTAATCTTGGCTCCCATATTCCACGTGGGATGCGCCAAGGCACGCTCGGGAGTAACATCTGCAAGCTGCTCACGCGTCATACCGTAAAAGGGTCCGCCCGATGCCGTTAGGAGCAAGCGTTTGATCTCTTCCTTCTTCCCTGCTCTAAGGCATTGAAAGATTGCACAGTGCTCGCTGTCAACAGGCAGAATTTGCGTATTTTTGCCCTCGGCAAGCTGCATGACGAAGTCACCTGCGCACACAAGGGACTCTTTGTTGGCGAGCGCAAGCTTTTTGCCTGCACTCAAAATTGCCAGCGTGGGGCGCAAGCCAGATGCACCGATAATGGCGTTGAGTACGATCTCGCGGCTACCGTATTTTTGCGATACCATCTCACAAATACCGTCAGCACCGACGTAGACCTCAATGCTTGTGCCGAACAGGCGGCGCTTGAGCTCCTTTGCAGCCACACGGTCTGCCATGGCGCACGCACTGACACCTAATGTACGTGCCTGGTGCTCAATGAGGTCAACGTTTCGGTTTGCCGATAAGCAATTGACGCGAATGCCGTTTTGCATGGCTACGTCGATTGCCTGCCTACCTACCGAGCCGGTTGAACCGAGAATAGAGATGGACGGAAAGGTTATATCACTCATAAATCACCTCAAAAGAAGTCCACAAATGTGGTTAGGCACATCATTGCAATGGCAACTGCAAGAATAGAGTCGAAGCGGTCGAGAACGCCGCCGTGCCCCGGGAAGAGCTGACTGAAATCCTTGATACCGTAGTGACGCTTGACGTAGGACATCAAAAGGTCACCGATCTGCGAAACGATAGATGCCAGGATGCCGCCTATTGCAAACATGAGTATGTTGGAATCGTATTCGGTAAGCCAATTACAGAGCATGCCGAAAATGATCATTCCAATCACGCAGAAAACAATACCGCCAATGCTACCCTCAACCGTCTTTTTGGGAGATACGTCGGGAATGAGCTTGTGTTTTCCTCCACGACCGAACAGCATTCCGCAGAAATAAGCAAAAACGTCGGTCATCCACGCGCTGATAAAGATGGCCATATACAAAACGTGGCCACCCTCCTCGTTATCGTGCATAATGATAATCGAGTTAAAGCCCATCAAAATGTAGAACGATATAGCAAAAAGAATGCATACATCAGACAGATTGTATTTGCCGCTCGAAAAGATGGCTACTGTGAAGAAGTAGAACAGAATAATGATCATCAAAATAGCGCCTTGCTGTGCCAAGTGCTTTGCCGACTCGGGCTTTACGGTAGCGTTGAGCGAGCCGAGTGCCATAAAACGGGAAAGGAACGGCAAGCTTGCCGCAAGCACGTAGAGCGGAACGGCAAAGGCATACGCCTTGTGCATGCCGATACAGCGCATTATTTCAAACATAGCAATCACAGAAC
>JAZRKS010000085.1:0-2483 GCA_045646445.1 Eubacteriales bacterium
GCCTCCGACTTAACCTTTCCGATGGCAATTGCCATTCCACCGATTCCGCAAATCAAAATGACCGAAACGGTAAAAAGATTGGCATTGTTTTCCAAATCCAGCTTTTGAATGATTTTCAGACCGGAAACTGCAATAAAGCCGTAAAGAGCTACGCAAACGCCACCCATTACGCAGTTGGGAATGGTGGAAAGGAATGCTGCAAAGGGAGCAAAGAAGGAAATTACAATTGCCATAATGGCCGTTGTGAGGATGGTCACAATAGAGGCATTACCGGAGATTGCTACACAACCAACCGACTCACCGTAGGTGGTGTTGGGGCATCCGCCAAAGAGTGCGCCTGCCATAGAACCTACGCCGTCACCAAGAAGGGTGCGGTGCAGACCGGGTTCTTCGAGAAGATCGTTCTCAATAATGGAAGAGAGGTTTTTGTGGTCGGCAACGTGTTCTGCAAAAACAACGAATGCAACGGGGATATATGCAACTGCAATGGTTGCAATGTAGGAGCCGGTGATGTCACCAAAGCCCTTGAAAGCGGTAACAAAGGTGAAATCGGGAACCCACTTCATGTTTGCAAAAGCACTGAAGTTGATAACAAGCAGAGAATCGTTACCGGTTGCCATACCAATCAAGGTAAAGATGGTAGCGGTGAGGTAACCTGCAAGAATACCAATAATAAAGGGGATCATCTTGAGAGTCTTTTTACCGAATACAGAGCAAAGCATTACAACTGCAAGGGTAACGAGACCGCAAATGATAGCAACGTAATTGGAGCCGCCTGCGGGAGCAGTGTTCAAGTCGTTGATAGCGGCACCTGCCAAAGAAAGACCGATCAGAGCAACAGTAGGGCCGATAACAACGGGAGGCATCAGCTTGTTGATCCATTGAACGCCAACAAATTTAATAACGAGCGCGATAACTACGTAAACGAGACCTGCCATAATAGCACCGAGGATCAAGCCAACGTAACCTGCAGCGGTAGTGGTAGCACCTGCAAATGCAGCAGCCATAGGGCCAAGGAAAGCAAAGGAAGAACCGAGGAATACAGGGCTCTTGAACTTTGTAAAGAGCAAGTAAACGAGGGTACCAACACCTGCACCGAACAGAGCCGCGGTTTGCGACATGCCATGGCCAACGATAACAGGAACAACGATTGTTGCTGCCATAATTGCAAGGAGCTGTTGGAATGCGAAGATCAGGACTTGACTGAACTTGGGTTTGTCTTTGACATTGTAGATGAGTTTCATTTTTTCTCCTCCTAAAATTTTTGAAGTCTCGTTGTATTCGGATCTTTGCTCAATTTACAAAAAAAGAGCCCACCGAGGAAAAGGTCGCACATGGTTAGACTTGCAAATGAAGCGTTTGAACCCGAAAATACCTCCGATGAACTTTCTGCCATAAAGTATAACACAAAAGAGCGGATTTGTAAAGCCCTTTTTCGATTTTTTGTGACAAAAAAATAGACAAAAAGCAGAGACACGAGGTCTCTGCTTTCACATTTATCATCCTATTTATAAAATTATTCCAACACCGGCAAGGAGAGGGTGGGGCACAGACCCGTGGCGTTGATGGCAGCATCGGCAGCAGTAGCGGTCATCTTGGAGCTGACAACGGCAAACTTTCTGTCACTCAGCCAAACGCTATCTTCACTTACAAGAGCTGCTTTTGCCTTCGCCTCGCATCTGGGGCAACCCTCAAACACGTAGACGCGGCGGCAAGAAAGGGAAGATGCATCTGCAATATCATTCTCGCCTGCAACCTGCCAATGGGGCAGACGGCGGTCGGTAGAGCGTCCCGAAAGAATGTCAAGGATATCCGCTACAACCGCACTTGCAGTGGGGAGCTTGCCCGCACCGGCTCCGTAGAAGAGCGCGCGGCCGAGCATATTGGTATCCACCAAAATGCCGTTGTAAACGTCGTCAACGTGACAAATGGGGTTCGAGGAGAGAACCAAGAAAGGAGAAACGAGCGCGAGCACGCGACCCTCAACCTTTTCGGTGTGACCGATGAGCTTGATGGCACCGCCGAGCTTGTCGGCAAGAGCGGTGTGCTCCTCTGTAATGCCCGTAATGCCCGTGGTAGAGATTTGGTTGGGGTTAAGGAGTGTTCCAAACGCCAGCGCGGCAAGAATGACAATCTTGCGTGCGGCATCAAGACCTTCCACGTCGGCGGTGGGATTTGCCTCTGCATATCCCTTTTGCTGTGCGAGCTTGAGTACGTCAGCAAATGCCGCACTCTCATTCTTCATTTTTGTCAAAATAAAGTTTGTTGTGCCGTTGAGAATGCCGCTGACCGAGAGAATTTCATTAGAGGCAAGGTCTGTCTGCATGGGGCGAATGATCGGAATACCGCCGCCAACGCTTGCTTCAAACAGATAGGAAACGTGATTTTCGCGTGCTAAATTCAAGAGTTCAGCACCAAAGGTAGCAACCACCACTTTGTTCGAGGTAACAACGTGCTTGCCTGCCTTGAGCGCCGCACAGGTA
>JAZRKS010000086.1:0-11116 GCA_045646445.1 Eubacteriales bacterium
GCATCCTTATCAACCATTTCTTCCAGATCCTTGTAATCCCAAGCTTCGATCTTTTGGATCTCGTGAGAGGTACGGAAACCGTCGAAGAAGTTGAGGAAAGGAACGCGGCCCTTGATGGTTGCAAGGTGAGCAACAGCACCCAGGTCCATGATTTCTTGTTGGTTGGATTCAGCCATCATAGCAAAACCGGTTTGACGGCACGCGTAAACGTCGGAGTGGTCACCGAAAATGTTGAGCGCGTGGGATGCTACGCAACGAGCGGAAACGTGGATAACGCAGGGAAGAAGTTCGCCCGCGATCTTATACATGTTGGGGATCATGAGGAGCAGACCCTGAGAAGCGGTGTAGGTGGTGGTGAGAGCACCGGCTGCCAAAGAACCGTGAACAGCACCTGCAGCACCTGCTTCAGATTGCATCTCCATCATCTTAACAGTGTCACCGAAGATGTTTCTTGCGGGCTCACCGAAAATGTTCTTATCGGTAGCAGCCCAGGTGTCGGTTACTTCTGCCATGGGAGAGGAAGGAGTAATCGGGTAAATTGCGGCAACTTCCGTAAACGCGTAAGAAACGTGCGCGGCAGCGGTGTTACCGTCCATTGAAATTTTTCTTCTTTCAATAGCCATTGGAATCAAATCCTCCTAATAAAATATTAAATAAAAGATGATAATTTCTATCTCACCCCATATAATAACACAAAACGCGAAAAAAGTAAAGGGCTTTTTTAAAAAATATGCGAAAAATATCGGTGTTTTGGTCAAAAAGATGTTGGAAAGAGGAGAAACGGATAGCAAAACAGAAAAGAATTGGGACAAATGGGCACAAAAAGACACCCCCACGGCGCGCCGTGGGGGTTAGTTGAAAAATTGGCATTGCTTTTATTCCAACAATCCGTCAATATAGGCCGTGTCAAGTTCTCCGCCTATAACAGAGTGGTAATCAACCAAGCCGTCTAAAGAAATGCCGATAACTCTAAAGATTTCTTCATCTGCATTGTAGAAATGCAACTTATATTCAAGCCCAATAGGCTCGTGACCACCGTGCTCTCTTTTTTGGAGCGTTAGAGAAGTAAGATTATCAATAATATGATTGATGCTTGCTTCTTCTGTAACGATAACGGTGCGTGTTTCTTCAGCGGAGGCGTTATATCTATATCTTTTGATTTCGATTTTGTTTACCGCATTCCGATCAATTACAATTTTGGTTTCCTTGTCGGTGTCTGAATTTTTCTCCAAATCGGGGCTATCACCAAAATTTTCAATATGGGGATTTGTGTTGTTATATACCTGATGTCCGAGGAATTCAACAATTATGCCTTCCACATAGAGCATCCCGGTATCGGGTCCGCCGTACAAGCAGTGCACCTTATAAACGTCATAAAGAATAGCGTTATAGCGCACGGAGCCACCGTCCTTTGCTTGTTCTCGAATGGGGAACAGCAAAATCAAGGCGACCAAAATTAAAATAATGATAAAAGCCTTTTTCATAACGTGCTCCCTGTTACTCTAAAAATCTTATTGATTTTGTTGAAGAGCAAGCTTCTTTGCCTTTCTTTTTGCTCTGCGGCGGCGAATGATGATGCTAACGGGAATGAGAATGATGACAAGGAGAACGATAAAGGGCAGTGCCTCGGCAAACCAAATGGCAAAGTCTACACTAAATTCGGCAAACTCGTTCAAGCCGGTGGAGAATGCATTGGCAATGCGTGTGCCAAAGGGTTGCTCCTCGGCGGGGGTGTAATTGACAACCTCGTTGATATAGAGACTAACGGTGGAATATTCCACGCGGCTATCATAGTTGTTGAGTTGTGCCTGCAGGCGTGCGATTTGCTGACGAACCTCGGAAAGGCGTGTTTGAACGGTGAGCCAGAAGTTGTAATCCTTTTGGTTGTCGAGGGATGCCATCATGTTGAGAAGAGAATCGCGCTCGGTCTGCAGCTCTTGCAGGGTTGCCTCAATCGAGTAGTAGCTCTCGCTGATGTCCTGTGCATTGGAGTTTTGGCGCGTTACGTTGAGCGTGTTGCCAATAGAACCCACAAATGCATCTGCATTTTCTGCAGGAATGCGGAACTTGTAAGATGCATAGCGCGCCATTTTGGAGTTGTAATTGCGGTTGGAAACAGAATTGCTCTCTACGTATCCGCCGTGCTCGGCAACAAGCGTTTCAATGTTTGCAACGGTGGCATCGAATTCCTTGGTTTCGGCGTTGAGTTCATAGGTTTTAATGATCTTGCGCTCAACCATATCCGCAGGGGGAGTGGTGGAATTGAGCTTGTCGTTTGTCATGCCAATCGAAGGAGCTTCCGGAGCGGCTTCGGGCGCGTAAAGATTTCCAACACTATCCTTTGCCGCGGCACAGGACGCAAAAGAGAGAACGGTCAAAAGAGAAAGAATGACAAGCAGAATGCGGAACGTTTTGTTTTTCATAATCAAACCTCCAAAAAAAATTAAGCAATTATTTCAACGGGTTTCCGTTGGCATCGCATTTGGTGATGGAAAAAACATTGGGGACGATAGGGGGATAAAGCTCTTGTACCATGGTGTCGTATTCCACGATAATATAGTCGCCTACCGATACGGCGGTGTAGCCCTCAAAATCGGCGGAAACGTAGGCAGGTGTGCCGTTTCCGAGTGAGGATGTGCATTGATCGATAACGGTAACGAACAGCTGCTTTTCGTGGACCTCGGTCACCTTTGCAACAAAGTATGCCGAGGGATCGGGTTTAGGTCTGCAGGATGCGAGAAAACAAAGGGGAAGAACAAGCAGAAGCGCCAACGAGAGAGCAAAGATTTTGTTCTTTTTCATAGTACACCTCACGCTTTATTTTGTATTCAGCTTTGCAAGCAGGTCGCGGAATTCCTCGCGCTCGGGGTGGTCGGAGAGGTCAAGGGCGTTGAGCGAGTGGAGAATGTTATCAAGATCAAAGCCGTCGGGCAGATATTTGCTATCGTGCAACAGCATGCAGGTCTCAATCACTGCAATCATAAAGGTGCGGTCAGCATCGGGGGCTCTTTGGTAGTCGCCGTAGCCGATGTTGTAAAGGTTGGGGAATACCGATGCAGTGTCTTCGGGCAGCTTGTAGTTAACGGCAAGCTCAAGCCAATTTGCGCCATCGTTCATGGCTTCTTCGGTCAGGGAAAGCTCGTAGCAAACGGTAACCTGATGTCCCGCACCTACCTCGCCTGCATCCTTGGTGTCATCGGTGAAGTCTTCCTCATTGAGAATGCGGTTTTCGTAACCGATGAGGCGGTAAGAGGAAACGTAGGTCTTATCAAAGGTGATCTGCATTTTTACGTCCTTTGCAACGGTGTAGAGGTTTGCAAACAGATCGGTGGAAAAGATCTTTTCGGCTTCTGCTTCGCCGTCTACGTAAAGGTAAACGCCGTTGCCGTTGTCGGCAAGGGTCTCCATCTTTTCGTCACGGTAGTTGCCTGTGCCAAAGCCGAGGACAGAGAGGAAAATGCCAACGTCACGCTTTTGCGTAATGTATTGCTTCAGTGCAGATTCGGAGGAGATACCCACGTTGAGGCCACCGCCCGATGCCATAATGATGCGGTTGTTGCCGCCCTCAATGCGGTGCTTTTCGGCAATTTGATATGCCTTTTGCAGGCCTGCCTCGCCGTTGGTCGAGCCGCTTGCCACAAGAGAATTGATGGCAGCGAGAATATCCTCTTTTTTGTTGCCGGAGCAGCCGTCAAGAACAACGGCTTCCTTGCCCGAGTAGGTAACAATAGAGATGGTGTCGTTCTCGGTCAGGTGATCAACAAGGTAGGAGAATGCGGTTTTAAGCAGGGGCAATTTGTCGCGCGAGCTCATAGAACCCGACACGTCAATCAAAAATACGAGATTGTTGCCCTCTGTGGGGGTAGCATCTGCCGCCTGCAAGGTCACGGTCAAAAGGACGTTGTTTGCATTCCACGGGCAGGGGAGCAGAACGGGGTTGACCGAGAACAGCTCATTTTCGTCGGGTTGCTCTGCGGTGTATTTAAAATAATTGAGAAATTCCTCGGTGCGGAAGTTGGAGGAATAGCGGCTGAGCTCTTGCCAATTGTAGCCGCTGTTGACAAGCTTGCGGAAATAAGTGTAGGAAGCGGTGTCAACGTCGGCGGAAAGGGTAGAGACGTTGTTTTTTTCGGTGCTGATAAAGGGGTTTTCTACAAATTTGTTGCCGCCGTCGTCCTTGTCGGGTTGGCTGGGTTCCGAGGGGGCGTTTTCGGGCATGGTGCCGTTTACGGCGTTGTTGTAATTTGGCGAGCTTGGCTTTTGGTTCGCATCACCGCCCGGCGCCTCATCCTTCATGGCGTTGCAGGATGTTACGCAAAAGAGCAGAGCGAGTGTGAACAAAATAAAGAAAATGGAGTAGATCTTGCGTTTCATAAAGAGTACCTTCCTTTCGGTTTTATCAGTTCAAAATATCCGAAATACAGGAGATGAGAGAGGAGGAGGGAAGGATTTCGGCCTCGTAGTCAAAGAGGACTGCGTGACCCTTGTTGCCGTCGGTGTTTTTGAGGTAGGGGGAGAGAACCGTGCCGTCCTCGCAAACCAACCACACGCGGCAAAGGAGTGCGGGGGAGCTTGTGCCAACCTCGTCACCCTTGCCCAAAAGGCCAAGAATGCGGTCGACCTCACGCTCGGTCAGGTTGCGGCTGCGATAGAATGTTTCGTCGCCCTCGTACTGCAAAATGAGGTACGTGGAGCCGAAATAGTCGATTTCGTTCTCTTGGACCTCGGTGCAGTTGAGCGTTGCGCGGTTCGCATCCAAAAAGGCATCCAGCGTTACGGGGGCTTGTGTTTCGTTTTCGGCTTTTTCGCCGCCAAAGATGTTGTCAAGCACGGGTGACCTCAACAGTCCGCCAACAAGCACCACAACGAGCAGGCAAGCCGCCGCCGCTATCCACGGGCGGAGGTTCACTCTTTTTTTGCGGTAGGCGAGCGCCTCTTGCAAATAAAGGTCGCCAATATTGCCGATCTCATCAAAAAGGAATGCGGCTTTGTTCATTTTATTACGGTTCATAACAAGTCACACGCCTCCAATCTGATTTTGAGTTGATCGCGCAAGCGATGCAGGGTGACCTTTACCTTTGCTTCACCAACGCCCATTTCCTCGGCAATTTGCGAAAGGGGCTGTGCAAAAAAGTAACGGCGCACAAACATGGCACGTTTTTCCTCATTGAGCGTAGCCAAAAACGCGTTGAGCTCACCTCGCAAAAGACCGCGCTCATATTCTGCCATGGGTGTGTTTTCGTCGGGAATGCAGTCGGTCAATTCCTCTATCACGGGAGCCATACCGCCGCGCTTTGCGCGGTGATCGTGCCGCCAGCGGTCGATCGAGAGCCGCCGCGTGATTTTGGAAAGATAAGGACCGAGATACATGGGCCGCGCCGAGGGCATTGTGTTCCACGCACCAATGTAGGTGTCGTTGACACATTCCTCTGCATCCTCAAAGGAGGAAAGCAGGGAATAAGAAAGAGAATGTAGCATTCTGCCGTATTTCTTTTCGGTTTCGGCAATCGCTCGCTCTTCTCGTGCCCAGTAAAGATCAACGATTTTGTAGTCCTCCATAAAAATTCTCCTGTTTTTTTCGGGCTTCACTCTATAACTCGCCCTTTTGTGCCAAAGGTTACACTTTTTTCTAAAATTTTTTTGCAAATTTTCAAAAAAGTTTTTTTCTACCTTTATCATATCAAAAAATGAGGGTGTTGTCAAGAGGATGTGCCTGTGGGAGAACCTTTTTGAAAAAAGGTTCTCCCACACCCTCTCCAAAAACTTTCCTAACAAAATTTAGCAAAATAGATTTGTCGCTTCACAAATAGACAGTCGACGCGAGGTGCAAGACCTCGCTTGGCTCTCGCGAGCGGCTAGGGACCACCAACCCTATCCGCTAAGAAAGTAGACAGATACAAGGTGGGGAATCTCATTCATTGCTTTCAACTTTCTTAACGGGCAGGGTCTTGGCGGCGCCTGACCGTTAGCGATAGCGAAGCGCCCTCTTTTGAGGGCGCTTCTACTGTCTATTCGTGTGTTGGGAGTTTCTTTTTGATGTTTTTGTGCGAGAGTTCTTGAAAGGGGTGTGGGGGAAACTTCTTGCAAGAAGTTTCCCCCACATAAAACCGCGTCCTATTCTTATAATACCTTGCTCAAAAACTCTTTTGTTCTCGGGTTTTGAGGATTGCCGAAGAGCTCGGCGGGAGGGGCGTCCTCGGCGATGACGCCGCCATCCATAAAGAGGACGGGGTCGGCGACCTCGCCGGCAAAGCCCATTTCGTGCGTGACGATGACCATTGTCATGCCCTCGTCGGCGAGCTCCTTGATGAGGTCGAGAACCTCACCAACCATTTCGGGGTCGAGAGCCGAGGTGGGCTCGTCAAAGAGCATCACCTGCGGATTCATGGCAAGCGCGCGCACAATGGCGATACGTTGCTTTTGACCGCCCGAAAGGGTAGAGGGGTAAACGTTTGCCTTGTCCTCAAGACCGATGCGGCGCAACAGAGACATTGCCTTTTCGGTTGCCGCCTCTTTGGTTTGCAGCTTGAGCTGAACGGGAGCCAAGGTCAGGTTTTGCAGGACGGTCATGTTGTTAAACAGGTTGAAGTGTTGGAACACCATACCCATTTTTTGACGTGCGAGGTTGATGTTGATGCCGTGCTTTTCTATATATGCCTTTTTTGCGGCGGCAAATGCGCGGCCTTCGTTCTTCTTTAAGAGGTGCTCGTTGTAAATTTTTGCAAGGGCATCTTCCTCGCTCAAGCCCTTTTGGATAAGGGATGCATAGGTGCGAGAGGTTTTGATGATATCCTCGTGCAAATAAGCATCAGCGGCGGTCAGAAGGGTATCCTCTAACCAAACCTCACCCATGGTGGGCTCTTCCAACAGGTTCATGCAGCGCAAAAGCGTACTTTTTCCGCTGCCCGAAGGGCCAATAATGGCAACCTTTTCGCCTGCCTTGATATTGCAGGAGACTCCTTTAAGAACGGCAAGGTCTCCAAAGCTTTTATAAATATTCTTAACGCTTATCACTTGCTCTTAACCTCTTTTCAATCAATTTGATAGCAAATGTCAGCAAATAAACAATTGCCAAATAGAACAATGCAACCACACTCATGGGAACGATGTAGCTTGCCATATTGTTGCCGCTACCAATAATTTTTGCCGCCATTGTCAGGTCGTACATACCAATCATGCTGACAATAGAGGTCTCCTTAATCAGGGCGATCAGCTCGTTACCGATTGCAGGGATGACGTTTTTGATAGCTTGGGGAATGACGATCTTGAGCATGGTGATTCTGCCGGGCAGTCCGAGCGCGCGACCTGCCTCGGTTTGACCGACGTCAACGGAGAGGATGCCCGCACGAATATTTTCTGCAACGTAAGCACCCGAGTTGATGCCGAATGCAAGAGTTGCGGTAACAATCATGGGGAAGCCGCGAATGGCAAAAATAACGTACGCCATAATAAAGAGCTGCAATGCCATAGGCGTGCCGCGAATAACGGTGATGTAAACGTTACAAATCGCCTTGGGGATGCGCATCAGGGGCGTCTTTTTTGCAATGGTCACAATGGCAACAATCGAGCCGAGCAAAAGGCCGAGCAGTGCCGCAAGTACCGAAATGATGAGCGTTGTCTTTAATCCCTCAAAAATGCTTTCCATATATTTTTGAGTGGAGAAGAGCTCAATGACTTTGTTGATAAACTCCATATTTTCTTCCTTATCTTACAATCTTATACACAGCGAAAAAGAACAATGCCGAAGCAAAGTTCTTTTTCGCAAAGGTCATTTATTTGAATGGGTGACGAAATCAGTTAGCAAAGCCCATGTGCTTCATAACCATCTTTTCGATCTCACTCTTGCCGTCCTCACCCTTCTTCATCAGGTCGGTCAAAACCTCGTTGATCGCCTTGAGCAGGTCTTCGTTGCCCTTGGTTACGCAAATTGCGTATTGCTCTTCAACGGGAGCGTCCTCGGCATCGGTTTCGCCGGAGTAGTAAAGGGGAACGCACTTGAGATCTGCGTTGTTGTTGGTGATGTATTGAGCGGGCAGCTCGTCAACGATAACGGCATCAATTTGGTTTGCACCGATCGCATCGGCTGCGAGCTGCGCGTTATCAAAGTTTACAAGAGTGGTGTTGGTGCCATAAAGAACGCCGTCGTAGCCGTAGTCGTTATCTGCGGTTGCGTTGATCTCACCGTCGGTGTAGATCCAACCAGTGGTATCGGTTTGGGTACCGAGCTTTTTGCCTGCGAGTGCTTCCCAAACGATGTATTCCTTGCCGTTAACGGTTTTGGTAACAATGCTTTCGTCGTTCTTGGAGAAGATAACGTATTGTACCGAGGTGTAGTAGGGGATAGAGAAGTCTACCTTTTCTTTTCTCTCATCGGTAACGGTAATGCCTGCAGCACCTGCATCGCAAACTTCACCGGCTTTTACGTTGTCGATGATGGCGGAGAACTCAACGTTTACAAATTCAACGTCCTTGTTCATCTTCTCGGCAACCAGCTTCATAATTTCAACGTCAACACCAACGATGTCGGTGCCATCGTAATATTCAAAGGGAGCAAAGAATGCGTTTGTGTGAACAATGATCTTGTCTTGCTTAAAGCAGGACGAGAAAGCGGCGATGCAAGAGAGCATCAAAACGAGTGCCATAGCAATAGATAAAATTTTCTTCATGATAAATTTCCTCCGTGTGAAGATGTTTTTTGCGATTGGGTTATCGTGCTTATATGATACTGCATAATTATGCATTTGTCAACCCTTTTTGAAAAACTTTTTTCTTTTCATGATTTTTGTGCAAAACAATAACAACAAGATGGCAAGATTTGTTAAAAGTGACTATAAAAACAGCTGTTTTAAGCCGATCTGTAAAAATCGATGGTGAATAAATATTCATAATATGCATAAAACAGGTCGAATATATGCACCTGTTCGTGCGTGCGCGCGCGTATACACGATTAATAGAAGAAAAAATGCCGCTCCTATTGATTTCTCCCCAAAAACGTGGTATAATTGATGCAAATCCATAAAAACTTGACTGGAGGAATGATTATGGTTTACGAAAGAAAAGATATCGATAAGAAATACAAATGGGACCTCTCGGTGATCTATGCCGACGAGGCTGCCTTCAATGCCGACTATGCCTTGGCACAGGAAAAGATCGAGGCGTTCCGCGCACACGAAAAGACCATCACCAAGAGTGCAGAGGATCTTTATGCCGCTCTTTCTGATATGGTTGCCGTTGAAAGCATCATTTATAAATTGTATCAGTATGCATCCCTCTCTTTTGCGGTTGACACCTCCGATAACAACGCGCAGGCACTGAGCACCAGAGCAAGAATGCTCGCTATTTCTGCAGGTGAGGCATCTTGGTTCGTTTCCCCCTACATTCTCAAGCTCGACCGCGAAGTAGTTGACAGATGGTTTGAGGAATGCCCCAAGCTCGAAACCTTCCGCCGTATGATCTACAAGATCATGCTAGATAAGGAGCACACCCTCTCCGACGAGTGCGAAATTTTGATGTCCAAGATTCAAGATGCACTCGGTTCTCACTCTGGCATTCGCAGCATCTTTACCAACTCCGATTTGCGCTTTGGCAAAATTCGCGGCGAGGACGGCAAAAAGGTAGAGCTGACCGATACCAACTACGTAGCACACCTGATGAGCGGCGAACGCAGAGTGCGCAAGGCAGCGTTTGATTGCATCTATAAGACCTACGAGCAATTTGGCAACACCTTTGCAAATCTTTACGAGGCAAGAGTAAAGGAATCCACCACCCGCGCAAAGATCCGCAACTATGCCAACTCCATTACCGCTTCCACCGCTTACGACGAGGTTACCCCCGTTATTTACAACAACCTCATCGACTCCGTAAACGCAGGCCTGCCCGTGCTTTACGAATACTATGACCTCAAAAAAGAGGTTCTCGGACTCTCCAACCTTCATCTGTATGATATCTACGCACCTCTGATGGGCGAGATCGACAGCGAATACACCTACGAAGAGGCAGTAGAAGAGGTTCTCAAGACCGTAGAGGTATTTGGCGAAGAGTATGCATCCAACCTGCGCAAGGGACTGTGCGAAAAGGGATGGGTTGACGTATTCCCCTGCCGCGGCAAGCGTGGCGGCGCATTCTCCTCCGGCGGCCCCGGCACCGAGCCTTACATTCTGCTCAACTTTACCAACAAGCTCGATGACGTTTCCACCCTCGCACACGAGGCAGGACACTCGATGCATACCTGGTTCTCTACCCATTACAATGAGCCCCACAATGCCGACTACACCATCTTTGTAGCCGAGGTTGCATCTACCGTTAACGAGCTGCTTATGGCGCACAGAATGTTGGAAGAATACCAAAGCGATGACGAAAAGCTTTACATTCTCAACCAATTGATGGAGACCTACAAGGGTACTCTCTACCGCCAAACCATGTTTGCAGAGTTTGAGAGAGATATGCACGCGATGTGCGAAAAGGGAACTCCCCTCACCGCGGCTACCATCAACGAGCACTACTACAATATTGTTAAGCGTTACTTTGGTCCTCGCGTAAAGTGCGATAAGCAAATTGCTTACGAGTGGATGCGTATTCCTCACTTCTACACCTGCTTCTACGTTTACAAATATGCAACCTGCATTTCCGCGGCCTCTGCTATTGTAAAGAGAATTGAGACCGAGGGCGAGAGCTACATCAATCAATATATCGACTTCCTCAAGTGCGGCGGCTCCAAGTCTCCTTTGGATAGTCTCCTTGTTGCAGGCATCGATATGACTAAGCCCGAGGTTGTTAAGAGCGCAATCGACGATTTCGCCGCAACCATTAAGCAGTTTAAGGAAATTTACAATAAGAAGAAATAATGAAAGAAACGATCCCCCACCAAAAGGTGGGGGACTCTCTTTTGAAAATGATATTGCTTTTTGCTTGGTGTTGTGATATAATTTGAATAAAGATACACTTTTTGGGGGGATTGGACGATGAAAAAAGTGAGAAACAAACGGCGATTTTACGGCTTGACCGTAATTATTTTGATAGTTTGTATTACTGTAGGACTATGGATCGGAAAATATGTGAATGAGCGGAATGCTGCGCAGCGAGAGGCGGAGCTTCAGTCTTTGCGATATGAAAGGGT
>JAZRKS010000087.1:0-3694 GCA_045646445.1 Eubacteriales bacterium
AGGGACCGGCGTCCCCGACGGTCCGTTTTGCCGGATTTTCAAATCTGCGACCTGCCGGAATTTTAACGACATGCTTGCAACGAAGCCTATGTAATTATTTCTCAAATGCATAGTCGGAAATCATAGATGTATCTCTCACAACAGCCCAACAAGCATCTTCGAACAGTAATTCGGCAAGCTTGTAAATGGCATGAGCATACAAGGCATTTGAAATTAGAAATACATATTTTTCGGTTCCCGCTTTTTTATCAATATCAATTCTATTAATATTTGTTGCTTTCAAAAGGTACAGTGCTGTTTGAGTTTCTTCTTTGCTAAGATTACATTCGTTCATAATTTCATCAAAAGTAAATTCCCAATTGATTGTCTTTGAATGTTCAAAAGCAATTTTGTATTGATAAGAAAAAACCTTTTGGAAACTCTCAACAGAAAAGCAACTCAAAATATTGCCAACGGTACTATTTATAACATTCTCGCTGTTGGCGGCTTTATAGGTGTTATCGATGAACGAAAAATCCTCCGTGGTAACTATTGCACCTTGCGTATTGGAAAGGCAACCAATCCTACAACCATCCATCAACTTTTTGATTTGAAATTCTAATTGCTCTTTGTCCGATGAACCAACATGCGTGAATCGCATTTTTGTGTTATAGTAAAATAATTCAATGAGTTTTTGACGACAGAAAGCCGGGAAATCATCGGCTGAGCAAGATATCTTTTCGACTTCTTTTGCTATGCCGTACAAATCATCTAATGTAATATTCAAAGCGTTTGCAATTTCGGGAAGAAGCATCACGTCGGGCATCGAAACTTCTGATTCCCATTTTGAAACCGCTTGATTGGTTACGCCAAGTTTTGCACCCAATTCCTCTTGTGTTAATCCTTTTGCTTTTCTATATTTTGCGATATTTTTTCCGATACTCATAGTCGCTTGCCTCCTTTGCTTTTGTGATTAAATTATAGCATATTTTTCGCTTGAAATGAAGATATCATTTGTCGAATTAGCAAATTATTACCCAATTAAAATCGCCAAATGGTTGGAAAATGCATTTCGCCGGTTCGAATCCGGCTACAGACCCGAAATGCCCTAAATGCATTTACAAAATTTCGAAAAACTTCAGAGTAGAAAAAAGCGGAGAAAGATTATGCCGCTGGATTTTCAAATCCGCGAGCGGATTTGAAATGTTGCTCGCTTGCCGCCGTCTCGCGAGCGGACGTCGCTCTGCGCGGTGACAACGCACCAGCATCCCGCGCCTGCGGCGCGGGTCAGCTTCGAAGAGCTACCCCAGCCAACACAAAGGGCTCACCGATTGGTGAGCCCTTTGTGTCAATGTTTGATCACCCAATGGGTATCTAAATCTATTGTGAAGTCGACTTGAGTGTCGGAGTCGTATGGCAATTGTTCAAAGTTGTGGCGCAGGCAAAAAGCGGAAGGGAATTCTTCCTCGTTGACCAAGGTTAATAATTCTTTTACTGCCGCACGCAATTCTACTTCTGTAATATTTTTTCCATGAATCAAAAGGTCGCCATAGGCAGATTCGATTTCTAATATCATTTTGCATTTTCCTTTGCCGTTGTAATAGATTTTACAAGTAAAAATCTTATTGTCGAACATTTACGGTCAAGTGCTTTATATCTTTGCTCATCAATATACTCACTTTTCCAAAGCATTTCAAGCCATTTGCTTGTCTCATTGGTTTCTTTGAGTGAGATCTCAAGTTTTGCAATAAAATCGGCGCGACCGTGAGCGTATTTGCTTTCGGCGATGTTGGCGCAAATACTCGTTGCACTTCTGCCAATTTGATTTGAGATCACATTTTCGTGCCTCGCACGGAGCTCTTTTGTTAATTGCAGAACCTCAACTGATAATTCCATTGAAAGATCGCCAAGCTTATCCTCTCTCACGATACCACCGCCTTTCCGTCTTTATTATATCACACTTTCGGTTAAAAATCAACTATATTTCAGCGCACAAGACTATCGGTCTAATTCCGTTTGCGCGAAGCGCAACATCATTTACGGCGAAGCCGTAACATCATTGGGCGCAAGCCCACTTCATTTGAGGCAACGCCTCAACATCGTTCATTTGTGCCGCATGGGCGGCAATGAAGTTCTCGCGAAGTTGCGAAGCAACTTTTCGCTCTGAAATGATGTTGCACTTACGGGCAAATGATGTTGTGCCTGCGGCACAAATGAAAAATACGAAAGCTTTCGCTTTCGTATTTTTGGCTGGGGTAGCTGGATTCGAACCAGCGAAAATGCCAGAGTCAAAGTCTGGTGCCTTACCGCTTGGCTATACCCCAATATTCTGTTAACCTTTTGGTATTATATCACAGTTTTTTCTCAATGTCAAGAACTTTTTTTCTTTTTTTCTTATTTTTTCTGTTTTTGTTTGTTTTTTCCCAATTTGCAAAAGAATATGTATCTTTTTTGGATAATACTCTTGCTATTTTTTATAAAATAGTGTATGATAATAAATAGAAAACTATTTATGCGAGGTGTCATTTATGAAAAAAACGGTGAAAGATATTATGACAATGATCCGCGAGAACGGCATTAAGATGGTCGACTTTAAAATGGTTGACATCAACGGTCAGTACCGTCACGTTACCATTCCCGCCGAGAACTTCTCCGAGGAAACGATGAAAAACGGCATCGGCTTTGATGCATCCAACTACGGTTACGCGGTTGTGGAAAAGAGCGATATGGTGTTTATTCCCGACCCCGACACCGCACTCATCGACCCCTTCTGCTCCATTCCCACCCTTACTATGACGGGTGATGCGATGATCATCGACAACCCCGAAAACAGACCTCTGCCGCAATACCCCCGCAACATCGTCAAGGCGGCTGTTAACCACATGAAGGAGAGCGGCGTTGCCGACACGATGCTCATTCTCCCCGAGTTTGAATTTTATCTTTTTGATAACGTTGGTTGGGAAGTGGCTCCCAACAGCATCAGCGCGCAGGTCGATGCACGCCAATCCTATTGGAACAGTGCGGTTGCAGGCGATGGCGTGGTCGTTCCCAAGCAAAAGAACTACCACATTGCCAAGCCCTTTGACGTGGCGTACGAGTGCCGCAGCGAGATGTGCATGCACATGACCGATGCAGGTATTGAGATCAACTATCATCACCCCGAGGTAGCGGCATCCGGTCAGTTTGAAATCGAGCCTCAGCTTGGCGAAATGGTCAAGATGGCAGATGCTACTATGATGATCAAATATATCATTCACAACACGGCTCTCAAGTATGGCAAGTCCGCAACCTTTATGCCCAAGCCTATCTACGGTGAGGCAGGCAGCGGTATGCACGTGCATATGCTCCTTCTCAAGGACAGTCAGCCCGTATTCTCCGACGATAACGGTTATGCTCACCTCTCCGAAGCTGCGCACTACTTTATGGGCGGACTTCTCAAGCACATAGCTTCTCTTTGTGCTATTACAAACCCCTCTACAAACTCCTTCAAGCGTCTTGTTCCCGGCTTTGAAGCTCCCGTTACAGTTGGATATGCAACGTCTAACCGTTCGGCAGTAATTCGTATTCCTGCTTATGCAAAGAGCCCCGAAAAGCGCCGCTTCGAGCTTCGTAACCCCGATGCTACTTGTAACCCCTACTTCTGCTATGCTGCAATTCTTATGGCAGGACTTGACGGTATCAAGAATAAGATCGATCCTCACGAAAACGGCTGGGG
>JAZRKS010000088.1:0-8524 GCA_045646445.1 Eubacteriales bacterium
AAAATAAGCATCAAAAATATTTTTTTCATAATTTTCTCCTAAAAGCCAAAGAATAAATAAAACGGAATAACAATAGGGCCTAATAAATTCTCAGCAATTCCCCAAGCTAAAGAACCTTTAATTTGTTTTTTGGTAAATACTTAGAATAATTTTACTTTTAGGGAGATATTCAAACTCCACCTCATCACCAACTTCAATATCTCCGGTATGCATGATATAGTATTTTTCACCATCGATGGAGATATAATAAGCGAAAGAATTTTCCCCGTTGTACGTGTATTTGTTAAGGCCATAAGTCTTTTCAAAAGAATGCACTTCACCAGAACACATTATTTTGTCAGTTTCTTTTTCATTGAGCAAATACATACCGTGCTTAAATGGGGCAAAACCTAATGAAAATAAGAAGACCGAAAGAATAACACTTGTTATATAACCTGCGATTTTTTTATCAAATTTAACAAAAGTGCTTCTCTTAACAATTATAATAATAATGTCAATCACAATGGCAACTAAAGCAAATAGCATTATACATATTGCTCCAATGAATAACATATTAAAATACTCATCATAACTGAATTTCATGATTAATACTCCTTTTCTATTTCGTTAAACCTCAGTTCCTTATACTACACGCGAACAAGAATTTTGTCAAGTACAGTGCCGAAAAACATCCGCTTGCCGCAAAAACGCGGGGGGATTTTTGTTTTCGTGTTGAGAGAAATCTGCCGCGAGCATTTTTTTGAGTTGGGAAAGGTCGACGTTTTCCATCTTCTCTTTGGCATACTCCAACAGATAGCGGAAGGCATCGGGTTGGGAGATGCGTTGCAAGGGGCGCGTGTCGTGGCTTTCCAAATAGATGCTCAGCCCTTCCCAAAAATCAAAGGGCGACGGCATCAGGGGTGTGAGATACCACAGGGCGTGTGCAAAACGTCCGCTTTCGAGGTAGCGGTCAAGCACCTCGGCAATGTGTGTCAGGCGTTGCATTTGTTCGTATGTTATCCACTTGCTTTGCAAAACGGTATAGGGCGGCGTGGGAAGATAGCGGTATTCGTATTCCTCGGCGCGTGCGCGAAGCTCTGTGCCGTGGAGAAGTTTGAGAAAACCAAGCTGCAGCATATCCGACGAGCCGTAGGCATCGTTAAAGGATTTTGCAAAGGATGTGTAATCCTCATACGGCAGTCCTGCAATCAGGTCGAGGTGAACGTGCACGTTGCCTTTGTCTTTGATGCGTTTTGCGGCACCGATGACCTTTGCGGCATCGATGTGGCGTGACGATGCGGCAAGCGTCTTTGGATTGGTGCTTTGCAATCCAATTTCGAGCTGTACCTTGCCCTTGGGAAAACGGGAAAGAATATCGAAGCTTTCTTCATTCAAAAGCGTGGCGCAAATCTCAAAATGATAGCTCTTTGTGTATTTTTCATCCAAAAGTGCGCGCCAAATGGCGTTGGCACGTTTGACGTCGGCATTGAAGGTGCGATCAACGAACTTGATGACCTTACACTTGGCGTGGATTCTTTCAAACTCCAAAAGCTCGTCGAGTGTTTGTTCTACACTTTTGAAACGCACGCCGTGGGTTGCTGACGAAAGGCAATACGCGCAGGAATAGGGACATCCGCGCGAGGATTCGTAATACAGAATGCCGCCTGTTTCCTCCCCCTCTCGGTAATGCACGCCTGCATCCGAAAAGGTCACGGCGTCGCCGCCCGAAATGCGGAGATAGTCTCTGCCCTCTTGGATTGCTTGGCAGAGGGAAAGCATTGCTTCTTCTCCCTCGCCGCGCACGATGGCATCGATCCAAGAGAGATTTTCAAATCTTTCAAGTCCGTAGGAGACTTCGGGGCCGCCGAGCACGATGCGGCTCGCAGGCAACAAGCTTTTGAGCGTTTGGGCCAGTGTGAGCATAGGTTCGATGTTCCAAATGTAGCAGGAAAAACCGTAAACATCGGCTCTTTCGCGGTACAAATGCTCCAAAATATGTGCGGTACGGTCACGCAAGGTGTGCTCCACAAGCACGACCTCAAAGCCTGCACGCTCCAAAGGGTAGCGCAAACAGCGAATGGCCAAATTTGAATGTGAAAAAGAGCCGTTCATGCCAAACAGTACAATCTTCATACGCTCCCCTCCTTTCGTTTTTGGGTTTTATTTTTCAAATTGCCACGCAATGCCGAAATCGGTTTTGAGGATTTCGTACAGGCGTTCGTCGGTGATATTTTCTTCGATGTGAACAAGCTCTCCGCCCTCAAAAATTTTATAGTCGCGATCATTGATGGCGCGGCGACCGTTTGGCGTCTTGATGGCTACCATGGGCGACTTGTTAAAGGGAGATGCAGGGTGCTTTTCGCAGTAGAACGAGGGTTGGATAAAGTCGATATCAAGCTGCTCTTCCTCGGTAAAGGAATAGTAGGGCTGCCATTCGTCTCCAATTTTTTCAGAGAGTACCCAGCCAAGGAACCCGTCTTTGGTAAAGCGGAAAGTGCCGTTGCTGCATTCCTGCTCAATTCCCTCCTCTAAAAGGAGCGGCGCGCGAGGCGCCTCGATGCCAATGCCGACCTCTACTACATAGCGTTTGCCGCTGCACTCGGTAACAATAACGCGATGACGGCGTACGGGAATAGCGGTCTCGCCCTTCAAAAAGCGCCCAAAATAGCTTTTGGTCTCAAAGCCGAGTTCTGTGAGGAGCATTGCAACCGCACCGCCAAGCTCAAAGCAATAGCCACCGCGGTGGTTGGTCACGATTTTTTCGTAGAGCGCTTCTTTTGATAAATCGATTGGTTTATCATTCAAAATATCCAAATTTTCGTAAGGCACCGTGCAGATATGGCTCTGTTGCAGTTTTTTGAGAAATTCGTATGTGTGCGATACATCTGTAGGGGTCATACCAATACGTTCAAGATAGAGGGTCGTGTTCATGTTTTCTCTCCTATCAGTCACTTCCCTTGTATTATAGCACGAATTTGCATAAATGTAAAGAGGGCGACACGAGTTCGCCCTCTTTTTTTCTCTAACTTATTCTTGAAATAATTTTTCGCAAAATGCCTTTGTGAAAGCTTCTTTTGCCGAGAAATCCATTGCAGAGGAGTAAATATCCTCAAGGCGGAAGTGCACCTCGCGTACCTTTTCAAGAGCGTCAATGGCTTCTCCTTTGAGGGCGCGGCTGATGCGGTCGATGGCGCGAAGCTCACGGCGAATGCGCTTCATAGATGCGGTATCAACAAATCGGCGCATGCAAATGCGGTGGTAAGGATAGTCGCATTCTTCCTCGGTGCATACCGCAAAGGCAATGCCGCTCTCGCACAAAAAGATGCCGTCGACCTTATCCGCCTCTACAGGGTCGTGCGAAATGCGAATGGCAAGGCGCTTTTGGGTGGCAAGCTTGCCAAGCTCACGCATGAGATACTGTGCCGTACCGTGGCAATCGGCAATTACGTAAATTTCCTTCGCCTCCCTAAAATAGGTATCAAAGCCAACCTCTCCGCGCATGCCGAGTGAGTGAATGAGTGCAGGCTGTGCCGAATACGCGTCTCCCTCGGGTAGATCTTTCATCAGCTTTTGCGCCTGCAACGCAATTTTGCTTTTGCTGATATAGGGCGCTACCAGCAAATCGCGATTGGCACGCATATCGCCAAAGCCGCTCAAATAGCGGTAGGCTCGGCGGTAGGCATCTCCCTTTTCGCGTCCTAACTGCTCGATTTCGGCACGCCTTGCCCCAAGCACCTCACTGTTCCAAAACTGACCGAGGTTGACGATATCCTCCCTCGCCCCCGGCAAAAGGGGCTCGTATAAGTGCGGCGCGGTGGCATCCAAAAGAGCAATACCCTCTCTCCCCTCTTGTGTCAGGATTACGGCATCGAGAGAGTCAGGGTCGGATGAGCAATAGATGTATTCGCAATCCCATTCGCGCTCAATGGCACACTCCGAAACCTCGCGCAAAAAGCGGCTCTTGCCCGTTCCAGGTCCTCCCTTGATAGCCCAAACGTGACCGATGCGTACATTTTGAAAAATTTCCTCATAATAGCTGACAAACCCTTTTGTACTGTTGGATGCGGCAAAATAGGCGTTTTCACCGGTGGTTTTAATACTCATAAACGTTTCCCCCGTTCTGTTTTGCTATTATTGTATGCGCAAACGAAAAAAACGTTCTAATTTTTGTCTTGCAATCATATAGTGAAACAAAAAGTGGGGGGAGGAAAACATGCAAAACATTCAAATATCATACAAGCACTCCCCTCTGCCACCTGTGCTGGAGAGAATCCTACCGCCGCATTTTTGCAATGCGATTTTGCGCACGGGTATTTCTGCAATTGAGGAGATTCGATTGCGCAAGGGGCGTTTTCTCACCGTTTGCGCACGTCAAAAAACGCTTGCCTGCGGTGTTGCGGTGACCCAAGACGAAATACATCAGATTTTTAGCCGCATGTGTGGCGGCTCGCTTTATGCTCATGAGGAGACCATTCGTGCAGGGTATATTCCTCTTGAGGGTGGCATTCGCGTGGGGGTTTGCGGAAGTGCCGCGTGTGAGAGCGGTAAGGTGATTGGTGTGCATAGCATTACGGGGCTGATGGTTCGCATTCCGCACGCAGTGACGGTAGAAACAGAGTCTCTTTTGCAAAGCCTTTTTGCCGCAAAAGGGCTCCACGGGATGCTGATCTATGCCCCACCCGGAGTTGGCAAAACCACGCTTTTGCGTGCGCTTGCAAAAAGCATTTCCTCTCCGCGGTATGGGCGGCACACCGTTGTTGTAGATACACGATGGGAACTCAACGTAAATTTGAATGATCCCGATTTGCAGCTTGACGTTTTGAGCGGTTACCCACGTGACATTGGCATTGAGATTGCCGTGCGAACCTTGGGAGCGCAGGTGATCGTTTGCGATGAAATTGGCAGTATAGAGGATGCGCGTGCCACCTTGGGGGCGGCAAACTGCGGTGTCCCCTTGATTGCCTCGGCACACGCCTTGTCGATCCCCGAGCTGATGGAGCGACCTGCCATCAAAATTTTGCACCGAGCACACGTGTTTGACAAATACGTAAGTCTTTTGCGCCGTGTGTCGGGAGGGTTTGACTGCAAAATAACCGATTGGCGGGATGCTTGCAAAGGAGAACAGGTATGCTGAAATTTTTGGGAGCTTTGCTGATTGTTGCGGTTGGTATTTTTGCCGCCTTGGTTTCGGTGCAATATGAGAAGCGGCGCCTGACGGTTGTGGACGGTTGGGTCGATCTCATTCTTTATATTCGTGGGCAGATCGATTGCTATTTGATGCCCATAGGTGATATTCTTTCGGGTGGTGACCGTGCCTTGCTTGAGGCGTGTATGTCACCCGCAAATGCCGCGGACTTGCCTGCCATTCTGGCATCTTGCGAAATCTATCTCGACGGGGATGCCAAGCGCACTTTAGAAAGCTTTGTGCGCGAAATCGGGGCGGGCTACCGTGAGGAGCAAATTAAGCGGTGCGATTTTTTTATTGCCTCGTTGCGAACACAACGCGAGAAAATTGCGGCGGCTCTGCCCTTGCGCGTGCGCCTTTGTGTCACGCTTTGCATTTGCATTGCCCTAGCAACGGCAATTTTGTTATGGTAAACTTATAAAAATACGGAGAAAAAAGATGGATATTTCCCTGATTTTAAAAATTGCGGGCGTTGGTATTTTGGTATCGGTCGCCTCACAGATACTCAGCAAAAGTGGGCGGGACGAGCAAGCAATGCTTGTAACCATTGCGGGCATTATTGCCACGTTGATGCTCCTCGTTTCCCAAATTCGGGAGCTATTTGATATGATTGTTTCTGTCTTTGGAATGTATGTAATATGACAATTCTTAAGTTATGTATGGTGGCGCTCTTGGTTCTGACAAGCACTACCGTTATTCGTGGATGGAAATCTGACTTTGTTCCTCTTGTACGCATTGGGGCTGTGGTGTTGTTTGGCACTTTGCTGATTGCGAGTGCCAAACCAATCCTTTCGTTAATAACAGACTTGGGAAAGGGTTCGGGAGCATCACAGTATCCTGAAACGATTCTCAAGGGCTTGGGAATTGTTATTTTGACGCAAATCTCATCGGATATTTGTCGCGATAGCGGTGAGGGTACCCTTGCCTCGCACATTGAAACGGTAGGAAAATTGGAGCTCCTGCTTTTGTGCATTCCGCTCATCCAAGAGATTCTTGCCACCGCCCAAAAGCTTTTGGAGATGGGAGGATAGCCATGCGGCGATTTATTTTAGCGTTTTGTGCTTTTTTTTGCCTACTCGCGCTCCTCTCTCCCTCGATTTTTGCCGAGGAGACACAAAACAGTGACACCTTGCCAAAAGCTTATCAAGATTTGTTAAATCGCCTGCCGCCTGCCATTTTGGAGCGTCTCCCCGAAGGGGCGCTTTCAAACAATGCCGACGAGGTTGGCGATGCGGTTGGCGAGATGAGCAGTTTTTCTTTTCTCCTCAAAACGGTGCTTTCCTTGGTGGGGTTGCGGTTGGGAGATGCTCTCAAATTGCTTTGTTCGGTTGTGGGAATTTTGATTTTATCATCAATTTGCCGCGCCTTTTGCGCGTCTTTCGGAAAGCCCGAGGTTGCCCGTGCGTTCTCGCTCTTGATGACCTTAATCATAATTGTAACCATTTTTGCCACGGGATTTGGAACGATTGAGGGCACGGTTTCTTACTTCCACACGCTCAACGCCTTTACCTCTGCATCCGTGCCACTGATGGGTGGGCTTTACGTAATGGGCGGCAATGCTGCTGCGGCGGTAGCGACCTCGGCGGGGCTTTCGTTGTTTATGACCGTTCTTGAGGAAATCGTTGGCAAAAGCATCGTTCCCTTTTGCGGCATCTGCCTTGCATTGGCACTCATCGGTGCTTGCGACGGTGGGCCGCGCCTAGGGGGACTTTTGACAGGACTGAAAAAGAAATATACCCTGATGCTTTCCTTTTTTATGATGCTCCTGTTAGCAATGCTCTCCTCACAAACCGTTCTTGGGGCGAGTCAGGATACGCTTGCGATGCGGAGTGCGAAATTTGCCGCAGGAAATATGATTCCCGTGGTTGGCGGCTCAGTTGGTGAGCTTTTACGCTCGGTGAGTGCAAGCGTTGGCTATA
The DNA here is from genome assembly GCA_045646445.1 of Eubacteriales bacterium. GTDB lineage: Bacteria > Bacillota > Clostridia > Oscillospirales > CAG-272 > UMGS1865. The sequence goes on from JAZRKS010000088.1 coordinate 7,084, forward strand.
TGCGAACCTCGGTTGGCATTTGCGGCGTTCTTTTGTTGCTTTTTTTGATGCTCCCCACATTGGTAGAGCTTTTGCTCGCGCGCACAACGTGGCAGATATGCTCCTTTTTTGCCGAGCTTTTGGGGTGCGACGGAGAAAAACGGTTGCTTGATGAATTTGCATCCATCAACGGTTACCTCATTGCGGCGGTTGCTATTTGCTCGTCGGTTCTTTTTCTCACCTTTACGCTCTTAACACACTGCGCCATGGCGCTTGCTTGAGTTATGGAAAATATCAAGGCATATATTCTTTCAATTTTCGCCACCGCGCTCCTCATTACGGTGGCAGACATCCTCGCGCCCTCGGGCGGTGGAGTGTCCAAGCACCTCAAGCTTGTCTCCTCGCTTGTGTTTATTTGTGTTTTGATCTCCCCGACCGTTTCCCTTGCCCAAAGATTAAAGGAATTTGCAAACGGAAATTGGGAGCTTGAACTTGAGGAAGATGTTGAAGATCATTATTCTTCCGAGCTGCAAAATGCGCTTGATGATGCCTCGTTTGCATACTTTGAAGGAATGCTGAAGCAAACGCTTTGCCAAGAGTTTGCAATCGCCGAGGACGATCTGCGCGTGCGTGTGGAATGGGCAGGCATGGGCACAGAAATGCGCCCCCAAAAGGTGACGGTCATTCTTTCGGGCAAAGCGATCTGGAAAGATCCTGCAAAAATCGAGGGGTACGTCACTTCCCTTTTGGATTGCGACTGTGTGAGCGCGATTGAATAAATTTCAAGATATACAGGAGTTTTTATGTTCGATTTTTTGAAAAAAGGAAGCAAAACAGAAAAAGGCAAGTTGCGGCTCTACCTCTTGCTTGGGTGCGGTGTGCTTGGAATTTTGTTGATTCTGTTTGGAAGTAGTACAAAAACAACCGAAAAAGCTGCCGAAAGCTCCCCTTACAGTACCTCAACCGATGAGTTGGTGATTTATCAGGACTACCTTGAAGCGCGCATCAAAAAGCTTTGCGAGTCGGTCAGCGGTGTAAAAAACGTGACCGTTGTTGTTACTCTTTCGGGCTCATTTGAGTCGGTCTATGCCACCGAGTGGCCCGACGGAAACGAGGAATACGTCATTCTTGGCAGCGGCTCTTCTGCCTCGCCCATCTACCTATCACGCTCCGCTCCCGAGATCGCCGGCATCGGCATCGTTTGCTCGGGGGGAGCGAATGACCATATTCGGCGTGAGTTGATCTCCTTGTTAAGCGCGACCTTTCATATCAGTTCAAATAGAATTTATATTACAGAGGGATCTTGAAAGATTGCGGGGGAACCTTTTTCAGCGAAAAAGCGTTCCCCCCCACCCCTTCCAAAAAGCACTCGCACGAATATCACAAAATAGAGTTGTTAGTATACGGACAGACAGTCGACGCGAGGTAAAACCTCGCTTTGGCTACCGCGAGCGGCTGGGCA
>JAZRKS010000089.1:0-10180 GCA_045646445.1 Eubacteriales bacterium
GTTGTCTTCCTAAGACCGCTTGGCCTCCGACTTAGGACAGTACACGCAGGCGCTGGAGCAGAGCACAAATGCCGAAATCATTTCCAAGGTGCTCTATCCCTCTGACAACCACGCAGAGGGCAAGCTGCTCCGCCTTTCGCAACAGTATTTTCTCGTTTCCGCATCCATTCAAAGCATCATCCGCGACCACATGGCGGTTTACGGACGCCTTGACAACCTGCCCGAAAAGGTGGCAATTCACATCAACGATACCCACCCCGCACTTTGCATTCCCGAATTGATGCGTATTCTCATCGACGATTATTTCTTCTCTTGGGAAAAAGCGTGGGATATTGTTACACGTACTGTTTCTTACACCAACCACACCGTTATGCCCGAAGCGCTGGAAAGCTGGAACGAAGATCTCTTCCGCCTCAAGCTGCCCCGCATTTATATGATCGTTAAGGAGATCAACGAAAGATTTTGCGCCGAGGCGTGGAACGCCTTCCCCGGCAACTGGAACCGTATTTCGCATATGAGCATTGTCGGTTACGGACAAGTCAGAATGGCAAACCTGTCGGTGATTGGTTCGCAATCGGTCAACGGTGTATCCGAGCTGCACTCGAGCATTCTCAAGGAATCCACTTTTAAGGATTTTTACAAGCTTTACCCCAACAAGTTCGATAACGTTACCAACGGCATAGCCCACCGCCGCTGGCTGTGCTATTCCAACCCCGGCTTGGCGGCACTGCTTGATGAGTGCATCGGCACTGATTACCGCCACCATCCCGAGTCGCTTTCCGACTTTGCAAAGTTTGCCGACGATGCCACCGTGCGCGACCGCGTACGTGCCATCAAGCACCAAAACAAGGTCAATTTTGCACACATGGTCAAAGAAAAGACCGGCAAGATCATTGACACGCACTCTGTTTTTGACGTACAGATCAAACGTCTGCACGAATACAAGAGACAGCTCCTCAATGCACTCAACATCATTGGTCTTTATCTCGATCTCAAAGAGAACCCCAACCTTGAAATGCAACCGCAAACCTTTATCTTCGGTGCAAAGGCGGCTCCCGGCTACGATATGGCAAAGCGCATCATCAAGCTGCTTTGTATGATTAGCAAGGATATCGACCAAAACCCCAAGATTAAGGAAAAGCTCAACGTGGTGTTCCTTGAAAACTACAGCGTTAGCATGGCAGAGGCACTTATTCCCTCGGCAGAAATCAGCGAGCAGATCTCGCTTGCGGGCAAAGAGGCGAGCGGTACGGGATGCATGAAGCTGATGATCAACGGTGCGCTCACCATTGGCACACTCGACGGTGCAAACGTCGAAATGCAAGAGGCGGTAGGCAGAGAGAACATTTTCATCTTCGGTCTTACTGCCGATGAGGTTGAGCAGCTGTGGCTGAGCGGCTACCGCGCGGCAAACTACTATATTTCCAACGAGAGACTGATGCGTATTGTCAAGTATCTTTCCACGGGTTTTGCAGGCGAATCCTTCTCCGACATCGCCGCATATCTGCTCAACAACGGTCACGGCGTGGCAGATCCTTATATGTGCTTGGCGGATTTCGAGTCCTACTATCAAACACGCCAAAGCATGATAGGCGCTTATGCAAACAAGGATGCTTGGAACCGTATGTCGCTTCTCAACATTGCGGCAGCCGGCAAGTTTGCCGCCGACCGCTCCATCGAGGAGTACGCCGACCGCATTTGGGGATTGAAAAAAGTGAAATAACCCAATATTGCTTATTTTGAAAAAAGCAGTTTGCGTTACAAATGTGCTATGGAAAGGAAAAGAGAAATGAAAAGAACAGTATCTTTTTTCATCTTGTTAGCAATGGCACTTGGTGTGTTGTTTCTGTTCACATCCTGTGTTTATGATTGCACAGTTTGTCGTGACACCCAAAAGGTTACTTGCTCTGATTGCAATGGAAAAAAGCATTTTCAGTGTCGTCGATGCAACGGCAAAGGCGAGGACACGTGCACGTTGTGTAATGGAAAAGGCGTATACCAATGCCGTATTTGCGGCGGCGTAGGATGGAGAAGCGACGGCTATGGCTTTAAAACCTGCTATTATTGCAACGGCAAAGGGGATGTGAATTGCCCCAAGGTGACCGATTGCACCTGCGGCAACGGAAAGATTGATTGCGAAGCCTGTGGCGCGCGCGGCAAGGTCTCTTGCCCAAACTGTTCTCCTGACACCGATTGATTGGAAAGCGACAAGGGACTGAAGGGTTGGTTCTAACTTGAACAAAATCAAAAAGTCACAACCCTCCCGACTGCCTGCGGCAACCACCTCCCCTGTGCAGAAGGGAAGGAGCAAGCGCCCCGCAATTGCTAGCAATTGCTTCGGTGGCGCGGCGTATGCCGTGACGGAAGGGTTGACATCTAACTCAAAACAAAAGCAATAAACCTTTTTGAAAGGCAGTGGGGGAGACCGCAACGGTTTTCCCCACGCGACTGTAAAAATGCTGATCAGATCACATAACGATATTGAAAAAAACGCCCCCCCACATCTGTGGTGGGAGGTGAACGGACATAAAACGGCAACACCGGGAGCGGTTCCTTTTGGGGCAACTCTCAAAATTTGCTTGGAGCTTCCCCGTGCGTGGGGTGCGGCGGCGGTCGTTTGTCGCATCTGCCCCGACGGCAGAACTGACCGCGATATTCCTTTGACATTTGTCAAAACGGCAAACGGTGTTGATTTTTATACGCTTTCACTCGATACTGCCGCGCTTTGCGAAGGGAACGAGAGCGGCCTTTTCTATTACGAATTGCTCCTCGTGCGCGGCTGGGATACCCTTTTTTCGCACACACCCAACAACATGGACATCACTTTTGAGGGCGAGAGCGGCAGCCGTTTTCGCTTGCTGGTTTATCAAAAGGATTTCAAAACCCCTGCGTGGTTTGCGGGCGGCACAATGTACCACGTCTTCCTCGACCGCTTTTGCCGCGGCGAGGGAGAGGTCACACCCAACCCCGATGCCGTCATCAATCCCGACTGGGCAAACGGCATTCCGCAGTATGCAAGGCGCAACGGAGACGAGCTTTCCAACAACGTCTTCTTTGGTGGAAACCTGTGGGGTGTTGTTGAAAAACTCGATTATTTGCAATCCTTGGGCGTTACGGTGCTTTATCTTTCGCCCATTTTCAAGGCGTATTCCAACCACCGCTACGATACGGGAGACTATGAAAAAATCGATGATTTTCTTGGCGGAGAGGAAGCGTTCGACACACTTATCCGCGAGGCACACGCGCGCGGAATGAGGATCGTTCTTGACGGTGTTTTCAACCACACGGGCGACGATAGTCGCTATTTTAACCGCCGCGGGAATTATCCGAGCGAGGGAGCTTATCAGTCGCGCGAATCGCAATATGCAAATTGGTATCATTTCCGTTCCTTTCCCGAGGAGTATGAGAGCTGGTGGGGCATCAAAATTTTGCCGCGCCTCAATCACCAAAACGAGAATTGCCGCCACTATTTCACGGGCGAGGAGGGCATGATAGCGCAATGGACAAAGAGAGGTGTGGACGGCTGGCGGCTTGACGTTGCCGACGAGCTCTCGGATGATTTTCTTGACGAATTGCGCCACGTGGTAAAGAAAAACACCGCAGGGGAGGGTCTTATCATTGGCGAGGTATGGGAAAACGCCGTTGACAAAACCGCCTACGGCAACCGCCGCAGATATCTGTCGGGTGCTCAGCTCGATAGCGTAATGAACTACCCCTTCCGCAATGCCGTGCTGGCATTTGTGAAGTGGGGAGATGCCGAAACCTTTTATCACGTTCTTGCCGAAATTTACGCATCCTATCCGCGCACGGTTGCGCATGGATTGATGAATCTTTTGGGCACGCACGACACCGCACGCATCCTCACGCTTTTGGGCGACTGCGGCAAGGGAGATTGCTTGCCCAACGACACACTCGCGCACCTATCCTTAACCGAGGAAGAGCGCAAAACCGCGCTCGCGGGGCTTAAACTCGCATCTGTGTTGCAGTTTTGTGCTTACGGCGTGCCGTCGGTCTACTACGGTGACGAGGCAGGTCTTGAGGGATATGGCGACCCCTTCTGCCGAAAAACCTTTCCGTGGGGCAGAGAGGATGCCGACCTGCTTGACCACTACCGCGCGCTTGGCAAATTGCGCCAAGAGTATTCCGCGCTGACGGATGGTGACTTCCGCTTTTTGGAGCACGGAGCGCATCATTTTGCATTTGAGCGCGCCAACGGAGAGGAGCGCATTCTTGTGCTTGCCAATATGGGCGAGCGCCAAAGCTTTGCCCTTCCCAAGGGCTGCACCAATGCTTTGACAGGTGAGGCTGTCGGAACCACTCTCACACTGGAGCACGCAGAATGGGCGATTTTGCTGGAGACGAAAAATCAATTTTAAAACAAAGTGGATGCTTCCAAAAGGCTCCCTTGTGTAAAGGGAGCTGTCAAATGCGTAAGACATTTGACTGAGGGATTGTTTTCTTAAAACCCAACTCAGACAATCCCCCCGCCGCGCTCCGCGCGCCACCTCCCTTTGCACAAGGGAGGCTTTGAGCGATTTTTGTCGATTTCCTAAAAAAGAGGGTTATTACATCGTTTTTGGGCAATATCCTCTGCCTTTTGTGCAAAATGATTGGAAAAATGTAAAAAAACTATTGACAAAAACAATAAAAGCGGTTATAATATGTAATGTCGCATTTTATGTCAACCGAAAAATGGGAGGAAGATAGTATGATTTTGGATATGCGCCCGATGCTTCGCGGTGAAACAAAACATATTCGCATTGACTATCTGCTCACGCCCGATCTTCCGGATGGCGCCCAGTTTGATGGCGACGCACACGTGGTTGGTGACGTTACCGACGAGGCAGGCTATATGCACCTGACACTCACGGCAACCGTGGCTTACCGCACCGAGTGCGCACGTTGTCTGGAGCCCGTCAGCGGAGACTTTGCCGTTCAGCTTGAACGGACGGTCGCTGCGGAGGGGACACTCACAGAGGAACAGTTGGAGGAGAACGTAGACGAGTACGCCGTAATTAAGGACGGTATGCTTGATCTTGACGAGGAGATTCGCGAAGAGCTGCTTCTCTCGTTCCCCATGCGTTTTCTCTGCCAAGAGGATTGCCCCGGCCTATGCCCCAAATGCGGAAAACCGAAACGCCTTGGCGATTGCGGTTGCTCCCTGTTTGAACCGGATCCGCGGCTTGCCGTGCTGAAGAAGCTGTTTGACAAAAATGAGGAAGATAAGGAAGAGAATTAAGAGGAGGTGTAGACATGGCAGTACCGAAGAAAAAAGTATCGTCCGCTCGCAGAGATAAGAGACGCTCTAACAACAGCAAGCTCACCCTGCCCGGCATGAACAAGTGCTCCAACCCTGCATGTGATGCATTCGTAAAGAATCACTGCGTATGCAAGGTTTGTGGCTTCTATAATGGAAAGCAGGTTCTGGACGTTAAGAAAGAAGCTTAATCTCCAACCAACGCAAAAAGCGGATTTGTAAACCAAATCCGCTTTTTCGTTTTTTGGGGGTGAGAAGAGAATGCAGGGGGGAACTTTTTGAAAAAAGTTCCCCCCTGCACCCCCTTCAAAAACTTTTGGGCAAAAATTATTTAAATAGATTTGTCGGTTTGCGGATAGACGGTCGATGCGAATGCAAGGTTTGCTAAGAGAGTTGATTGCCATAGCTTTGCACTTTTTTGCCATAGGTATTGCAATATTTTACTTTTTATGTTATAATATAACACACACATCGTTTTAAGGAGTCTTTTAAAGATGAAAAAGGACCTAAAAACAAATCTCATAAACAGAAAAATCAAAAAGCCGAACCAATTTTTAATGACCGTCGGCATGTGGATCGTGGGCATTATGAACAGGCGTTACAAGGTGGATTTCAGCTACGATTACGATCCCAAATCCATCCAGGATCAGCCTGCCGTTCTGCTCTCCTCGCACGCGTCGCGTCTTGAGTTTCTCTATACCGTTTACGGCTTTGGCCGCAAGGATATCAACGTTGTTTGCGGCTTTCAAAACATCTTCAAAAAAGGGCTTTACCGTCTGTTTATTGCCTTTGGTGCCATCTCTAAATATTTGTATCAGCCCGACATTATGTGCGTCAAAAACATGCTCCGTGTCCTCAAACGCGGCGGCGCGGTTGGGCTCTTTCCCGAGGGCATTCAATCCACAAGCGGCTCCACGCACCCCATCAATCCCGCAACGGCGCGGTTTATCAAAAGCTGCAAGGCAAACGTTGTGGTGTGCACAACCAAGGGCGCGTATTTGGCTACCAACCGCTACTCAAAGGACCGCAAAAAGGGATATATCGGCGTGGAGTACAGCTTGCTCCTTACTCCCCAAACCCTTGCGGAGCTGACCGAGGAGCAGATCTATCAAGCCATTTTAGAAAAGATCAGCTACAACGATTTTGCCTTTAACAAGGTGGCGCGCCACAAATACGTGGGCAAAGAACCCAACGCCGCGGGGCTTGATAAAATTCTTTACAAGTGCCCCGATTGCCAAAAAGAAAACCTCTTGCAGGTTGAGGGCGAGGTTATTGGGTGCGCACATTGCGGCTTTGCTGCCAAGGTCAACGAATATTACGACCTTGTTTTGCAAAATGGCAATGAGATCCCTGCCGACATTGACGCGTGGTTCAAGTGGCAACGCAGATGTGTTGCAGAGGAGATCAAGAGCGACAGCTTTGCGCTCACCATGAGCGGCAGCTTGTGCATGCTCAAGTTTGACAAGCTGAGAAAGCCCCCCAGGGATAGAGAGCTTTTATCGGTCGGTCGTGCAACGCTGACCAACAAGGGGCTTACCTTTGAGGGCGAGCTTGACGGCAAAGCGGTAAACTTCAGCTTTGAAGCAAAGGCGCTTTACTCGCTCACCTTTTCCACCAAAGGATTTTTAGAGTTTTATTACAACAACGACTATTTTATGATCATTCCCGACAAGGGTCCCCACGGACTGCTTAAATGGACGCTTGCGGCAGAGGAAATCCACAACCTTTATGACGAGCGTTGGAGAGCTGCCTGCGCGGACGTTTACGATTATGAAAAAGGAGAAAAAATTCATGGGTAAATCAACCGAAATGGATGTAAAAGTAAAATTCGGACTCAAAAGCTTTATCACCGTTGTTGCAATCCTGTTAGCGGTTTTGATCGTGGTTGGCGTGCTGACCTACGTCATTCCCGCAGGACGTTATACCGTTTATACAACCGATGAATCCAAAATCGGAGAGCCGTTTTATCAGTACACCGAGGACGAGTCTCTCAACAAGCAGATTGTTATCGACTCCTACCGCGAGCTTGAAGAAGGCGAGAACACCTCGCGCCTGCCCGTGTTCCGTTGGTTGACCTCTCCCTTTGAGGCGCTCCTCTTTGGTGTTAACAGCACCAATATGATCATGATCATCGCACTCCTTTTGGTGCTTGGCGGAACCTTTAAGGTGCTTGAGGAGAGCGGCGGACTTGTTTCTCTTGTTCGTGTCATTATGGCAAAGCTGCAAGCAAAGCGCTTTATTGCCATTTGGGTCATCACCGCGGTGATCATGCTTCTCTCTGCCGTGTTCGGCTTGCAGGAGCAGCTGCTCATTCTTTACCCCGTGTTTGCAATGCTTTGCACCGCGCTCAACTGGTCGCGCTTTACGGCAATCTCCTTTGTGCTTATCGCGTCCGGTGTTGGCTTTACCACCGCAATCACAAACCCCCTCACCATTGGCACGGCAGCCATTGCCGCAGGCGAGAGTGTTACCGACGGCTTGTGGTACCGCCTGATCATCTTTTGCGTGATGTACGTGTTTACCTCGCTCTTTTTAACCACGCTTGCAAAGCACGATGAAAAGAGAGCGACCGAAAAATTTGACGTTGACGGCTTTGTGCTGGTCTCCCCCGAGGAGCGCACCGCCGACATTCGCAAGGCAAAAATGATTACGGTTTTGTTCTCCGTTGCGCTTTTGTCGGTCATCATCACCACGGCAATCAAGTCCTTGCGCTCGCTTGCAATGGTCTTTATGGCGGTTGCGTTTATTGTGGGAACGGTTATCATCGGCAAGCTGTTGCTTGGCACATACAAGCAGCTCGGCAAGAGCTTTGTCAAGGGTGTTAAGGATGTTCTCCCCTCCATCATCATTATTATGATTGCCTTTGGCATTACGCACATTGCGCAAGAGGGCAACATTTTGCACACCATCTTTTATTACTTCTACAATGCGGTAACCGATATTTCGCCCTACCTTGCAGTTATCATTCTGTATGTGTTTGTGCTCATTATCGAGTTCTTTATCCCCAGCGCATCGGCAAAGGCAGTTTTGATCATTCCCATGCTCACGCTCGCACCCATCGAGGGCATCAGCAAGACGGTCATCATCCTGACCTACCTGTTTGCCGACGGCTACACAAACGTTCTCTATCCCACCTGCGGAACATTGCTCGTTGGCCTCGGACTTGCCGACGTCAGCTTTGCACAGTGGTTTAAGAAGACCATTCTGTTCCAGCTGTTCCTGATGGTACTGTCCATTGCATTCCTGATGCTGGCGGTGTTTATTGGACTGTGATTTGCATTACATAACAATGAACAACACCCCCTGCGGCGCAAAAGCGCCGCAGGGGGTGTTGTTTTATTGCATTTAATGCTTTGTTACGTCGAGGTTGGGGAGACAGAAGCCGGCTTTCATAGCGACATATAGACCTAAATAAGCGAATATGCCAAAACAGCAACAGCTTGCAATAATGGTTAAAACGCGCACCATTTCAATGCTCCAGTTATTTGCCCAAGCAATCATGGTGCAAACGCCCAACAAACGCTTGCGGTTAAAGGGGTTATCCAAGGCAAAGCTACCAACCTCACCTGCGCCCAAGCAGACCTTGAGAATGGGCTTTATCATAAAATAGAACGGGTTGAGGCGACCGAACAGAGAGAAGTAAGAAAGTTGCTCGGCATCCTCTTTTTCCATTCTTTTTGCATATTTAAAAAATTCTTTTTCATTGGGGTGTACAGAGGGCTTGCGATCTACCAAACGGGTAACCTCTTTGCGCAGCTCCTCTTGACAGGAGAAACGGACGTTTTGACAAACCTCGTTAAATCTTTGCAGGTAATCGTCATAGTAGGCCTCTTTTTGAATAAAGTGCATACGAGTCATTACACTTGCGTTGCTGGAGTAATTGTCGCGTGCTTTTACCTCGGTCAAATAGTAATTGCCAAAGTCCATTGTGGTTGCGTGGTAAGATTTGCCTGTGTATTGCGTGCTTTTTACACCAACGTACATCAAGAGCATGTTTAAGCAGTAGGCGGTGATCTTTTTTAGGTCGCAGCGCAGGTTTTTTAAATCGGCGGTGGGGAGATAGGTTTTTATCTCATAGCAATCTTTCTCTGTAATTTCATCGGTTTTGTGGTAGAGGTAATGTTGCAGAGCGTCCAAGCTTTTGGCATAGGGAGACCCCCACGAGCAGGTGGAAATTTCGCAAAAATAGTTTACGGCAATGTCACGCAAAAACAGTTCGCGAATATTCAACAATGCCTGCAAAGCAATCACGTATTCTCTTTTTGCATTCTCGTTAGCGGTGGCAGAATGCTTCAGTTTTTCGAGATGCTCAAAAAATTGAACGGGGGAATATTCGCGCATAGCAAGCAGCATATATCCCTTTGTCATTCTGTGCAGATCAACAGCGGCGGTGGGAATGCCTTCTGAATATGCGCGTGTATAATAAGAAAGAGCGGTGGATTCGTCGCCATCCAGCAACTTCTTTTGTGCGTTGTTCAATACTGAAAAGGTGCTTTCGATCATAACCATAACCTCATATTGTTCAAAGTTGGCGTTCGAGCCGTATATAGTTTACCACATCCGTGCGGATTTGTCAAGATGTGCTAAAAAAGCGACACAACAGTCGTCAGCACACAAAAAGCGGCATTTCTGCCGCTTTTTTGCTTTTTATTTGAATTTTAAGGGAATGATCTTTTGTGCAATTTCGAGATTGGTCATCACAACGGTGCAACCGCTGCGCGCAAATCTCCAGTTGTTTGTGTTGTCTGATTTTTCAGAAAACCATTTGATTTGAAGCTCTACAAATTGTTTTGCCTGCTCCTCGGTAGCAAAGGTGATAAACGTGCAGGATTTGGAATAGTCGCCGTTTTCAATCAAATCGTACTGTCTGACAACCTCTACTGTAAAGTCGCCACCATCAAATTTGATTTGGGAGTTGGTAAG
>JAZRKS010000090.1:0-12206 GCA_045646445.1 Eubacteriales bacterium
CCTCTTTCACGCGTAAAATTCCCTAAAAATGGGGATCAAGCCATTTTTGTCGCAGGGGAGACGGGAATTTCATCACCATCTTGTGCGGCCGCACAGCGGCAGAATGGAGAATTATTATGAAATATGATATTGCCATTGTCGGCGGCGGCCCCGCCGGCATGACAGCCGCACTTTACGCGGCACGTGCGGGCAAAAGCGTTGTCCTTTTTGAAGGAGAAATGCTTGGTGGACAAATTCTGCCAACGAGAAAGATCGAAAATTATCCCGCACTCCCCGATGTGGACGGCTACACCTTTGCCGACGGACTGACAAAGCAAATTACGGCGCTGAATACAAAAATCGTTTATGCCGCCGTTACCAAAATAGAAAAAAATGGCGAGGACTTTTCGCTTTTGACAAGTGGGGAAGCGTACACGGCATCTGCCGTGATTCTTGCCACGGGACTCAAGCACCGCAAGCTCGGTCTTGCAGGTGAGGATGCACTCATCGGGCGCGGTGTTTCTTTCTGTGCAACCTGTGACGGAATGTTCTTCCGCCGTCGCGAGGTTGCAGTTGTTGGTGGCGGCAATACTGCCGTTCAGGACGCATTGGTGCTCTCGGAGTATTGTTCCCGTGTCTATCTCATTCACCGCCGCAACGAGCTGCGCGCCGAGTTGAACCTCGCCGAGCAAATGAAAGAGAAAGAAAACATCGAGTTTATCGGTGAGACCGTTATCGAGAAATTGCAAGGCGAAGAAGCTTTACAGTCCCTTTCCTTACGCAACGTTACCACAGGTGCTGTGGAATATTTGCCCGTAGCGGCACTCTTTGAGGCAATCGGACAGCTTCCGCAAAATGCGGCGTTCTCCGAGCTTGTTGACCTTGACGGGGACGGTTATTTTATCACCGACAGCGCTTGCAAAACCTCTTGCCCCGGCATTTTTGCCGCAGGTGATGCTTGCAGCAAAGCAGTGCGCCAATTGACCACGGCAGTAGCCGACGGTACGATTGCCGCCCTTTCGGCAGTGGAGTATCTGCGCTAAAAAAACACCCCTTTGATAGAGACATTCCTTTTGAAAGGAGATTATAGCTATGAAAATTTTGATTTGCGGTTACGGTGACATTGGTGAGACCTTGGCACGCGAGCTTGGCGCGGCAGGCTATGACCTGACGCTGATGGATTCTAACCCCCAGGTGCTTGAGAGCGGTGTCAATCTGCACGATGTTATGGCAATTCAAGGCAACTGTGCATCTATGGAGGCACTCCAGCGTGCAGGCGTCAAAAAGTGCAAGCTACTCATTGCCTGCACGGGCAGCGACGAGCTCAACCTGCTTTGTTGCATGACTGCACGCAGTCTCAATCCGCGCATCCATACCATCGCACGCATTCGTGATCCCGAATACCTTGAACAAGCATACGCCATGCGTGATGCGTTCGGTATCTCTTTGACCTTTAACCCCGAGCAGGATGCCGCAACCGAGTTGGAAAGACTGATCAAGTACCCCGGCTTCTTAACGCGCGAATCCTTTATGGGCGGACGTGCCGAATTGGCAGAGTTGCGCGTAGAGGCAGGTAGCCGCCTGTGCAACGTGGCGCTCTCTCACTTGGATAGCATTTTGCGCACGAGAGTGCTCGTTTGCGTTGTTTTGCGCGACGGCGAGGCAATCATTCCCGACGGCAAATTCGTTTTGCGCGAGGATGACCGCATTTTTGTTACCGCCGCTCCCGACGATCTTGCCGTTATGCTCAAGAGCCTTGGCATCGTTACCCACAAGGCGCGCCGCGTTATGGTGGTTGGCGGTGGGGCAATGTCCTACTATCTTGCTAAAAAGCTGAAAAACAGCCGTTCCATTGATATTACCATTTTTGAGCGTGACGCTCAGCGTTGCCTTGAACTAAGCGAGCTTTTGCCGCGTGCCGTAGTTGTACACGGTGACGACGGCAACCTGACCTTCCTTGAAAATGAGGGCTTGGCAAAGGCGGATGCACTGCTTTCCCTGACCGATACCGACGAGCAAAACGTTATCGTGTCTCTCTATGCCGAAAGTCTTGGCGTACCGCAGGTCATCACCCGTCTTGGCAGACTCGATAACTCCGCGTTTATCGATCAGCTTTCCATCGGTAGCGTGGTTTCCCCCGGCAAGCTGTGTTGCAACACCATCGTTCGTTACGTGCGCGCAATGAAGAACCGCGACGGTGCCGCCGCCGCCATTCACCACATTGCCGACGGACAAGCAGAGGCAATCGAATTTTTGGTGGATCCCGACACCTTCCACTGCGAGGAGCCCCTCAAAAAGATCAACTTTAAAGAGAACGTTCGCATTGGTTGCATTGCGCGCGGCAATGATGTTATCATTCCCGGCGGTGACGATTACTTCCAAGAAGGAGACAGTGTCGTTGTTGTTGTCAACGGCGAAAACACTGTGCTCGAGCTTAACGATATTTTTGCATAAGAGGAGCGGTTTATGAATTATAAAATGATGTTCCGCTTTCTCTCCCTCATTTGTTTGGCAGAGGCGGTGTTTATGCTGCCCGCGCTCGGTTTGAGTATTTATGACGGAAAAACGAATGCGGTTTTGGGTTTTGCGGTTTCTATTGGTGTTGCCGCGGTTCTGTATGTTATATTAAAGCTTCTTGCGCGCAACCACGTCAACCGCTTGACTGCTCGTGACGGATTTGTTTGCACCGCGGCAAGCTGGATTTTGATGAGCCTTATCGGCTCCTTGCCGTTTGTTATCTCGGGCGAGATCCCTCACTTTGTGGATGCACTTTTTGAAATTGTTTCCGGCTTTACCACAACGGGTGCATCGATCCTTGGGGATGTAGAAGCGCTTTCACGCGGCATGCTCTATTGGCGATCCTTCAGCCACTGGGTGGGCGGCATGGGTGTTTTGGTGTTCCTTTTGGCACTTTCTCCCGGTGGAAAAAAGAACGAGGGCTTTACCATGCACCTCTTCCGTGCGGAGAGCCCGGGGCCCGAAGTGGGCAAGCTTGTTCCTAAGCTCCGTCAAACGGCGCTCTATCTGTATTGCACCTATATTGCTTTGAGCATACTGAACTTTGCATTTTTAATGCTTGGCGATATGAACTGGTTTGAGGCACTGTGCACCATGTTTGGCACGGCAGGCACCGGCGGTTTTGGTATTAAGGGGGATAGTCTTGGCAGCTTCAGCCCCTACATTCAAAACGTAACAACGGTATTTATGTTGCTCTTTGGCGTCAACTTCAGCTGCTATTATTTAATTTTGTTGCGTCAGTTCCGCTCGGTTATTCGAGATGAAGAATTGCGACTGTATTTCTGCATCGTTACCATCAGCATTGCATTGATCACTTGGAATATTGCAGATATGTACAGCACACTTGGCGAGGGACTCCGCCACGCGGCGTTCCAGGTAGCAAGTATTATTTCCACCACGGGATATTCCACGGTCGATTTTGATCTATGGCCCACCTTCTCCAAGGGCATTCTAACCATTTTGATGATTACGGGTGCCTGCGCGGGCAGTACCTGCGGTGGTATGAAGTGCGCGCGCGTTCTGCTTTTGTTCAAGGGCTTGCGCCGCAACATCAAGCAAATGGTTCACCCCAACAGAGTTGAGGTCGTACGCGTTAACGGCAAGGCGGTTGACGAAAAGGTTATGTCGGGTGTAAACGGTTATCTTTCGGCATACGTGCTCATTCTGTTTTTGAGCTTTGTTGTCATCTGCTTTGACGGTTTTTCCATCGGCACCAATTTCTCCGCCATTTTGGCATGCTTTAACAACATTGGTCCCGGTTTTGAGGCAGTAGGACCGATGATGAATTTTGGTAATTTCAGTGTTTTGTCCAAGCTTGTTCTTACGTTTGATATGCTTGCGGGCAGACTTGAAATTTTCCCACTTCTCCTTTTCTTTGCCCCCGGCAACTGGAGAAAAAATTGACAAAAGAAAAAGGAAGCCGTTCTTTGGAACGGCTTCCTGTTTTTATTTCATATTTGCGGTTACAACCACGTCAATGCCCGTATTCAAAAGGTTTTTGATTACAACGTCACCGATGTGAGCGGGGAGGGTAACGGTTGCTTTGTTGATTTCTTGCATGCAGTCAAACATCAATTCCTTGGGAATGGGTTGCGCGGTCTTTACGGGAATGACACCGCCATCTGCGGTGCGAGCGGTTGTGGTGATGGTGCGCACGGGATTTGTGCATTCGTCAATGGCATATTGCTTGCCGCGCGGGCAGGTATTGCCAACAACCTCGGTAACAACGCCGTTCTCAAGTGTAACACTCAACTGACAGCCGATGGGGCAAACGATACAGGTAAGCTCTCTTTTCATATCAGCGCACCTCCAAAACAAATTTCAGTTCCTTTGCATCTGCAAAGGCAGATGCCTTGAGGGTGATGCTTTCCATCTCACCCGGAGCCATACGGCTCTCTTTCTTTTGCGCAACAACGCGCTCACCGTCAAGAACCTTCAAGGTAACGTTGCGGTAAACGTCAGCTACGCGGAAGTAAGCGGTCACATCCTTTTCGGCAGTGATGACCTGCGGAACGGTGTAACGCACGCGGCCGTCGGTAGAGAGGGGAATATGGATTTTCTTCTCGCTCTTGCCAAGGATATACGCCGAGGCACTCTTGCCTGCAACCTCTGCCTCCTCGGAAACAAAGTCAACGAGGTCGTGTACGTGGAGCACGTTGCCGCAAGCAAAAATGCCCTCGGTAGCGGTTTGTCTGTCTTGGTCAACAACGGCACCGCTCGTAACGCGGTCAAGGGAAACGTCAGCGGTTTTGGAAAGCTCGTTTTCGGGAATAAGACCAACCGAAAGAAGAAGCGTATCACAGGGGATGTATTCACGTGTTTCGGGAATGGGACGGCGACGCTCATCCACCTTTGCAATGGTAACGCCCTCAAGACGCTCGCGGCCGTGAATTTCAACCACGGTGTGGCTGAGCTTTAAGGGAATATTAAAGTCGTTGAGGCATTGTTCAATATTTCTTGCCAAGCCGCCCGAGTAGGGCATCAGCTCGCAAACGGCGTGTACCTTTGCACCCTCGAGTGTCATACGGCGTGCCATGATGAGGCCGATGTCGCCCGAGCCGAGAATAACGACCTCTTTGCCGGGCAAATATCCTTTGAGGTTGACGTACTTTTGCGCTGTGCCTGCGCTGTAAATACCTGCAGGGCGTGTGCCTGCGATGTTGAGCGCACCGCGAGAACGTTCGCGGCAACCCATGGCAAGAATGATCGCCTTTGCCTTGAGTTGGAACACACCGCTCTCGGAGTTGGTAGCGGTTACCACGCGGTCGGGGGTAATGTCAAGCACCATTGTGTTCAAAAGGGTGGGGATTTTTTTCTCAATCACTTCTTTTTCATAACGCCAAGCGTATTCGGGGCCGGTCAGCTCCTCGCCAAAGCGGTGCAGACCAAAGCCGTTGTGAATGCATTGCTGCAAAATGCCGCCAAGCTTTTCGTCACGTTCCAAAATGAGCAAATCGCGAATGCCTGCCTCGTGCGCCGCCAAAGCCGCGCTCATGCCGGCAGGGCCACCGCCAATAATCACAAGATCGATCTCTCTCATTACAGCGCACCTCCTTTTGTTTTTTCTACGTTGATGCGCGACTTACCGCCGCACTTGGTTACTTCCTCAAAGGGAATGTTCATTTCCTGTGCCAAAAGTTCAACGATATAAGGGGAGCAGAAGCCGCCTTGGCAACGTCCCATTTGCGCACGTGTGCGGCGCTTGACGCCGTCGAGATCACGCGGACGGGGATTTTGACGGATCGCCGCGAGGATCTCACCCTCGCTGACACCCTCGCAACGGCAAATAATGTGACCGTAGGTGGGGTCTTTTGCAATTATAGCGTTCTTTTCTTCTACCGTGCCCTCGCGGAAGGCGTGGGTCGCGGGACGAATGGGATTGAAATCGGTTTTCTTTTCAAGAGCAAGACCTGCTTTGTCGAGCAGATCAACCACCATTTCGGCAATGGCGGGAGCGGAGGAAAGTCCGGGGGACTCGATGCCTGCTACGTTTACAAAACGGGGCAGGGGATTGTTGATGATAAAGTCGCCCGTAGAGCCAACCGCACGCAATCCGCAAAAGGATGTAATGCTCTTGCCAAAGGGAACACCCGTGGTGTTCTCGTTGCTTTGTTGCATAACAAAGGAAAGACCCTCGGCGGTGGTGGATTTATCGCACTTATCCTCAATATCAACGCCCGTAGGACCGGTAATGAGGTTGCCGTCAACGGTGGGGGAGACGAGAATACCCTTGCCCATTTTGCCGGGGGTGCGGAAGATGGTGTGATTGACAATAGAGCCGCACTCCTTGTCAAGGAGCACGTATTCGCCGCGACGAGGATGGATGGAGAAAGAGTCATCTCCCACCATTTTGGCAATTTCATCGGCAAACAGACCTGCCGCATTGATGAGGTAACGAGCCAAAACGGTTTCGTCGGCGGAGGAGATTGCATAGTGTGTGCCAAGGTCGCAAATGTTGCTTACGGCAAAATCAAGCTTGAGGTCGGCGCCGTTGTCCATTGCGTTACCGATAGAGGCAATGGTAAGCTCATACGGGCAAACGATAGCACCCGTGGGTGCGTGGAGTGCGCAAAGCACGTCGGTGGAAAGATTGGGCTCAAGCGCGCGCAGTTCTTCTTTTTCGAGGATGCGCAAGCCCTCAACACCGTTCTTGTTTCCGCGCACGAGGAGTGCCTCGAGAGCGGCGCGGTCTTCTTCATTAAATCCGATAACGAGAGAGCCGTTGTTTTGATATTTGACTCCAAGCTCTTGGCAAACCGCGGGCATCAGGCGTGAGCCGCGCACGTTGAGCTTTGCTTTCAGGGAGCCTTCTTTGGCGTCATAGCCCGCGTGCACGATGGCAGAGTTTGCCGCGCTTGCACCCGTAGCAACGTCGTGTGCTTTTTCGAGGATGCAGATATTGAGTTGATAAGAGGCGAGGGTGCGCGCGATCATACCGCCCACAACACCGCCGCCTATAATGGCAACGTCATACATAATATTTTCTTCCTTTCCGTGAAATGAAATAGAAAATCAAAGATTTGAATAGAGCGCATACAGCTCGCTATAAATGCCGCCTTTTTCCATCAATGCTTGATGTGTGCCCGATTCTTCAATGCCGTTTTCGGTCAGCACCAAAATGCGGTCGGCATTGCGAATGGTGGTCAGGCGGTGCGCAATGGTAAAGGTCGTGCGACCCTCGGCAAGCTTTTCAAGAGACTTTTGCACAAGTCTTTCGCTTTCGTTGTCAAGTGCACTGGTGGCCTCGTCGAGAATGAGGATCGGGGGATTTTTGAGGAACAGACGGGCAATGGAGATGCGCTGCTTTTGTCCGCCCGAGAGCTTTACGCCGCGTTCACCAACGTAGGTGTTGTAGCCGTCGGGTAGAGCGATGATAAACTCGTGCGCGCCTGCCATTTTAGCGGCGGCTTCAATCTCCTCGTCGGTGGCGTCAACCTTGCCGTAGGCAATGTTCTCGCGCACACTACCTGAAAACAGGTAAACGTCCTGTGCAACCACACCGATGCAGTTACGCAGGGAGTGCATGGTAACGTCTCGAATATCCTTGCCGTCTACCAAGATCTTGCCCGAGGATACCTCATAAAAACGGGGAATGAGTGAGCAGAGCGTGGTCTTGCCGCCACCCGAGGGGCCAACGAGAGCAATGTTCTCACCGGGTTGTACCGTCAGGTCAAGGTGTGTGAGCACGTTTTTGGTTTCGGTCTCATAGCGGAAGGAAACGTCGCAAAATTCTACGCGACCCTTAACGTCGGCAAGGTCAATGGCATTGGGAGTGTCCTGAATTTCGGGCTCGGTCTCCATAATCTCTTGGAATCTTTCAATGCCCGAAATGCCTTGCTGGAATTGCTCGGAGAACTCCACAATGCGACGAATGGAAGTAAGAAGTGTTGAAACAAACATCAAATAGGCAATGTAGTCGGGGGGAGTGATGGTGGGCAGGTTTCCAATGCCCATCATAAAGAGCGCACCCGCAACCACAACGAGAATATACATCAAACCATCAAAGAGGCGGGTAGAGGAGTGGAACGCACCCATAATGCGGTAACGGTCGCTTTTGATGCGAAGATACTCGCAGTTGCCCTGGCCAAACTTTCTCTTTTCCTCGTCCTCGCGAGCAAAGGAGCGAGTGACGCGCACACCCAAGAGACTATCCTCAATTTGTGAGTTGAGCTCACCAATCTGCTTGCGCGACTCGCGGAAGTTGTTACGCATACGGCGACGGAAAAAGATAGAAACGGCAAGAATGAGCGGAATAACAGAGAAAATAATCAGCGTGAGCGGTACGTTGATGGTACACAGAAGAATGAACGCACCAATGATTTTTACGCCCGCAATAAAGAATTCCTCGGGGCAGTGGTGTGCAAACTCGGTTACGTCAAACAAATCGGTCGTAATACGCGACATCAAGGTTCCTACCTTGGTGTTATCGTAATAAGAGAAGGAAAGCTTTTGCAGATGAGAGAACAGATCGCGGCGCATATCGGTTTCAATCTTGGTACCCATAATATGACCGATTGAGGTCATAAAGTAGTTGGCGGCAGTGTCGATGACGCGGAGCAGGATATACATACCGCCAATGCCGAGGATGAGCGGAAGAGTGAGTGCCGAAAGATCCTCGGAAGATGCCGCGTTGGTAATGGTGCGTACCACCATGGGGAGCACCAGCTCGCAAACAGTGGTCAGTGCGGCACAAAATAGGTCGAACGCCATAATGCCGCAATAGGGCTTGTAGTAGGGCAGGAACTTACCAATGAGCCCTACGTTTTTGTTCTTTTTTCGTTTCATTCTGATGTCTCCAATTCTTCATAAATTTCCATCAGTCGTTCCTCAAGTGCATTTTTCTTTTCATCCAGCTCGGCGGCGCGCACGTAGTCGGCGGCGGCAGAGCCAAAGAGCTCTTCTTCAATGGCGGCAAGCTCACCTTCAATCTGCTCGCACTCACGGCGGAGCTTGTCAAGGTAATTCTTGCGCTTGCGCGCATCGGCGCTTGCCTGCTTGTTTTTGAGATACTGCTCTTTGTTGGAGCTTTGTGTGTTTATAGATGCCACAGAGGCGTTACCTTCTTCAAACTCGGCAACACGCGCGTTTTTGTAGGTTTCAAACTCGCTAAAGGCGTGCCCTGTGTGGTCTACGCGATAATCCAATAAGTCGCCCGCAAATGCACGACCGGGCTTGAGTTGCAAAATACGCGTTGCCAGCTTTTCAATTAGGTAACGGTCATGCGATACGGTCACAATCGTGCCCTCAAACTGTTCAAGAGCCGATTCAAGTGCTTCGCGTGAATCGATGTCGAGGTGGTTGGTGGGCTCGTCCAAAACCAAAAGGTTCATTTGCGAGAGCATCAGCTTGGAGAGCGTCAGTCTTGCTCGCTCACCGCCCGAAAGAACGCTAACGGTTTTGAAAACGTCCTCACCCGTAAAGCGGAAGAGTCCCAAAGTGTTGCGGATCTCGGTTTCGGTTTTGGTGGGGTAGGCGTTCCAAAGCTCGTCGAGCACCGTGTTTTCGGGAGTGAGGTTTTGGTTTTCCTGATCGTAGTAGCCAACGTGCACGTTGTAGCCCTCGGTCAAAGACCCTGCCGTGGGAGCAAGCTTGTGCAAAATGATTTTGATGAGCGTGGATTTGCCACAACCGTTGGGGCCGATGATGAGCACGCGCTCACTTCTTTTAATCAGGAAAGAAATATCGTCAAAGAGCCGTCTTTCGCCAAACGCCATCGAAAGCCCACGCGCCTCAAGCACGTCATTGCCCGAGGTGCTTGCCTCGTCAAAGCGCATGCGAATGGCACGGGGATCGTTTTGCGGACGCTCTACGCGCTCCATTTTGTCAAGCAGCTTTTGGCGGCTCTCGGCGGCAATGATGTTGCGTTCACGGTTCCAAGCGCGTTGCTGCGCAATGTACGCCTCTTGACGTGCAATTTCTTTTTGTTGGTTCTTCCAATGCTTTTCGGCAATTTCGCGGTCGACGCGGCGTTGCTCCATGCTCTTGGTGTAGTTGCCGCGATAAAGCTTTGCGCGGTGATGCTCAATAGAGAGCGTTTTGTTTGTAACCTTATCCAAAAAGTAACGGTCGTGCGATACGATCATCACGCATTTGGGGTAGGAGACGAGAAAACTCTCAAGCCAAGCAAGGGTTTCAATATCGAGGTGGTTGGTCGGCTCGTCGAGGAGTAGAATGTCGGGCTCGCGTGCAAGCTCAACCGCAAGCGCCAAGCGCGTGCGCTGACCGCCGGAAAGGGTTGAGACGGGTTGCTGTGCCGCAAGCTTATCAAAGCCGAGACGAGCGAGGATTGAGGCACATCTTGAGCGGAATTCCAATCCGCCTTCCTCAACGAATTTTTCGTTGAGATCGGTGTATTCGTGAATGGTTTTCTCATCGCCGCCCGCAAGGGATTTTTCAAGGACGGCAAGGCGTTCTTCCATTTGGAGGAGCCGCGGGAAGGAGCGGTACATTCTCTCAATAACGGTTTGTTCCTCGTTTTCGCAATCGAATGCGCCGTCCTGTGTGAGAATGCCCATCGTTTTGCCGCGCGAGAGATAAACCTCACCCGAGGTCGGCTCGGTGGCACCTGTTATGAGGCGCAAAAGCGTGGACTTGCCACAGCCGTTGACACCAATGATGCCGAGCTTATCGTTTTCTTCAAGAGAAAAGGTTACCTTATCTAATATAACGGTCGTTCCCACCGAAAAGGAAAGATCGTTTGTGCTGATTGCAATCATAAAATGATACTTCCTTTGTGGGGGTTAAAATTTAGTTTTTGCCTCTACGGCAACACCGAGAATGCGTGCTCTGCCGATTTCAAAATCCTCGGGCGAGAGCACAATGGGGGAGTAGTCCTCATTTTCGGGGGAGAGCAGAATGCGGCGGTTCTCTTTGGAAAAGCGCTTGACCGTTGCACTCTCACCGTCAACCAAGCAGGCAACAATGTCACCGTTCTCGGCATATTGCTGTTTGTGAAAGAGAACGTAGGTGCCGTCCACAATGCCGCAGTTCTTCATGCTGTCGCCGCAAACTTCCAAATAGAAATATTCCTCAACGTCGTCAACGTCGGCAAACTCGTGACCAAGCATCGTCTCATCGGTAACAATGGGGCGGCCTGCGCGAATGACACCGATTACGGGAACCATCTTGCGCGCGCGCAAATGGCGGTAAGCCGACTCAGTGTCGCGCGTACCGCTGGAGGTGCCCATCAGCTCGTCGAGCGTGAGCGAAAAATATTCGGCAATGCGGGCAAGCTTATCCACCTTAGGGGTGGAGCGGCCGTTCTTCCAATCGGTAAAGGTCGAGGCGGCAATGCGCGTCGCCTTGGAGACCTGATAAACCGTTGCGCCCTTTTCGTGTAGGAGACGTTCAAAAATCGAGTATTCCATTCCTTTTTCTCCTTGTTTTGGCAAAGTTATACAACTTGCACTCGCTTATTTTGTGTAAAGTATAGAATATCAAGAAAATGCGAAATACTGCTTGACAATAGTTCGGTTTTCCGATATAATGTGTGTACCACCAATATTATAACGGATTTCCGAAGATTTGTCAATAGAAATCGAAAAAATTCGACAAAAAATTTGAAAATCCTAAAAAAATCGACGATTTAATACGGAATTGCGAAACAGAAAGGAGTGATTCAATGACACAAGAGGAAGAAATGAGAATACGGGAGACGGCACGTAATTATTTATGTGGATATCAGCTGTGTCTGGATATGCTCAAGCTGCGAAAATACGAAAGGAAACGTGCCGCAAAATTTGACGAGCTTTGCGATTGCGAGGACATTTTGGCAGGCGACGAGGCATATTGGAAAGCGCGTATTTACGAGATTGCCACCTTTTTGGGCAAAATGAAAAACGGTAGGGAAAAGATGCTCCTTTACTACCGCTACGTCAAGGGCGAAAGTGTGGAGCGAGCCGCAGGGCTGATGGGCTTATCGCGCCGCACCGCTTACCGCTTGTGGAACAAAGCACTCCTCTCCGCAGGGCTGCTTTTGGAGAATACATTGGGGTTTGTTTTTTTGTGGGGGAACTTTTGAAAAAGTTCCCCTACTACCCCTCCAAAAAGCACTCGCATAACGGTTCAAAAAAGAAAGTTGTTGCATGCGGATAGACAGTTGGCGCGAGGGAAACCCCTGCTTTTAATGACTATAGCCAAATAAACTCTCTGTATGTCATTCTGAGCGGAGTGCGAAGCACGTAGTCGAAGTTTTGCGGAGTGAATAACGG
>JAZRKS010000091.1:0-1917 GCA_045646445.1 Eubacteriales bacterium
TCACAGCACGACATGGCTACGATCCGACTTCACTTGGCACGAATACCGTGTAGGACTTTATCAAAAGAATTTGCGGCAAATATCCGAAAAGCGACTCAAGAACGCTATGGAGTTCTGTTTGGAAGCCGACCGCGCCCTCAAACTCTCGCCGCAAGGTTATACGGCACTCGAACAGTTGATTTGTAAATTTTAATGATTTTGGAGATACGTTATGGCTAAATTGTATTTTAAGTACGGCGCAATGGGCTCTTCCAAGACCGCGAATGCGCTCATTACCAGATTTAATTATCAAGAACGCGACATGAAGGTTTGGCTCATCAAGCCCTCTATCGATGACCGCGACGGCGCAAACATCATTCGCTCCCGCATCGGTCTTGAGGCAGTTGCCGACGTTATGACTCCCAATACCGATATCTTTGCCCTCTTTGAAGAAAGCCATCGCGATTCTGACGTTATCATTACCGATGAGTGCCAATTCTTTACGCCTGAGCAAATTGACCAGCTGCGTAAAATCGTTGACGTTCATAACATTCCCGTTATGTGCTTTGGTCTGCGTACCGACTTTTTGACACATCTCTTCCCCGGTAGCCGCCGCCTCGTTGAGGTTGCCGACTCTATTACCGAAATTAAAACCATCTGCTCCTGCGGTAGCAAAGCAACCGTTAACGCCCGTATCGATGAGAATGGAAATGTCGTTACCACCGGTAGCCAAATCCTCCTCGGTGGCAACGATTCCTACATCGCTATGTGCCACAAGTGTTGGAAAAAAGCCGCAGGTAGAGAGTAAAGGATTGGTGGGGGAACCCTTTTTGAGAAAAGGGTTCCCCCACACCCCTTCCCAAAAACTTTCGCACAAAGGGGCAAAAATGAAATCGTTAGTTTACAGATAGACAGTCGGCGCGCGCCATAAGACGCGCTTTTGCTGTCGCTATCTGGTAGGGACCGCCGAGACCCTACCAGATAAGAGAGTTGTTGCCTTTAAATAAAATATAGCAAAGGGATAGCAAATGCGCTATCCCCTTGTTTTATTCTTTTTGTTAGAAAGTTTTTTGGAAAGGGTGCGGGAAAACACTTTTTTCTCAAAAAAGGTTTTCCCGCAATCATTCAAAAAAATTACTCAGCTACGAAAATAAACGGATAAATATCCTGACCGCCGTCAATGAAATAGGCTTCGATGGCGGGATATACTTTTTGGATGTCGGCTTGAAGAGCGGACTGCTGTTCGGCAGATGCATCCTTACCGCAGAAGACGGTGAGCATAAATTTATCGCCCTCAAGGATCTTGCCGGCAAGCTCGAGAGCCGCGGCGTGTTGATCGGGGTTAGAGAGAACGATCTCCTTGCCGATGATACCGATGGTATCACCGTTTTTGATGGTTACGCCGTTGATTTCGGCATCACGGATAGAGGGAGAAACGTAGCCCGCAGTAACACGACCGAGGGCCTCGGTCATCTCGTTTGCTATCGTTTCGGCATCCTCGCACTCAAAATTAGCAGAGGAAAGCGCCACGTAGCCCGAACCGATGTTTTTGCTGGGGATGACGTGAATTTTGGCTGCCGTATAGATATCAGCCGCCTGCTGTGCTGCCATAAAGATGTTGCCGTTGTTGGGGAAAACGAAGATGTGCTCGGCATTTACCTTGGCAAACGCATCTAAAAAGTCGTTGGTAGAGGGATTTTGCGTTTGTCCGCCTTCAACCACCTCATCGGTGCCGAAATCACGGTAGAGTTGCTCAATGCCGGGGCCTGTGCAAACGGCAACCACGCCATACTTTTTGGCGGGTGCTGCAGGGGTGGCAGGTGCCTCTTTCACTTTTACGGGAGCGGTGGCTTCTTCTTTTTCACCTTCCACAACAGAGCTGTGTTGCAGCGACATATTTTCAATCTTCACCTTCAAAAACTCACCAAAGGTGCGGCA
>JAZRKS010000092.1:0-3435 GCA_045646445.1 Eubacteriales bacterium
CTGTCCGAAAACTTATTCATGATTGCAAGGGAGATCAAAATCAGCACCATCATTACAAGCGAGATAGCCGCACCGGTGTGGTAAGTAACGGCATTTTGGAACTGACGTTCAATGGTGTCACCCAAAAGGTCAAATACACCGCCGCCAAGCTTTTGGGAGATGTAGAAGGTACTGATAGACGGTACAAAAACCATCGTAATACCCGAAATAACACCGGGCATTGTCAAGGGCAAAATAACGCGAATCAGCGTTTTGCGGTTGTTGCAGCCAAGGTCAGCCGCCGCCTCAAGATAACGCACGTCAAGCTTGTTCATTGAGGTGAAGATTGGCAGAACCATGTAAGGCAAAAAGTCATAGATCATACCCAAAATAACCGCACCCTCGGTACCGATAAAGGTCAGCTTTTCAAAGCCGAGCGAGGTCAAAAATCCGCTGACGAGTCCACCGTTGTCGAGCAGTGCCATCAAGGAATAGGTACGAATCAAAAGACTGATCCACATAGGCAGCATCAAAAGCACCGTTAGGATATTGCGTGCTTTTTCGGACATTCTCGACATGCAATATGCCAAGGGGTAACCAATCAAGAGGCAAATAACGGTTGCGATGAGCGCAAAACCCAAAGACATGATAAAGGTGTGCGAATAGGAAGAAAGAGAGAGGATGTTTTCAAAAGTAAACTTCCCTTCTTGATTCGTAAACGCAAAGGATAGCACCACGAGTAAGGGGCCAATGATGAAAATCGATGCCCAAAAAACATACGGCGCCGTTGCTATATGTTCAAAAAAGGATTTCTTTTTCATTCTTCGTCTATTTCCTCCGTGGCATCCGAAAGCTTATCCAGCTCGTCGCTGAAAGAAGAATAGTCGCCGAACATACCCGAAAACTCGGATTTTTTCATGATGTGGAAAGCATCGGGATCGATGGAAAGACCGATGGTCTCCCCTTCTGCAACAAAATCGGTGGTTTGAATCATCCACTTAAAGCCCTTAACGTCTACAATGATCTCGTAGTGAACGCCCTTAAAGGTAACACCGGTAACAAGACCGGAGAGCATTCCCTTTTCTACGGGAACAACGTCAACGTCCTCGGGACGGATAACAACGTCGACCGGTTCGTTGGCTGCAAAGCCACCGTCAACGCAGTCAAAGGTATGTCCTGCAAGCTTTACGCGGTAATCTGCAAGCATAATGCCGTCAACAATGTTCGATTCACCGATAAAGTCTGCAACAAACGCATTAATGGGCTCGTTGTAGATGTCGGTAGGCGTACCGATTTGCTGAATTTTACCGTGTGCCATAACAACGACCGTGTCGGACATAGAAAGCGCCTCTTCTTGGTCGTGGGTTACGTAAATAAAGGTAATGCCGGTTTGATGTTGAATGTTTTTGAGCTCGTTCTGCATATCCTTGCGCAGCTTAAGGTCAAGTGCCGCCAAGGGCTCGTCTAAAAGAAGCACCTTGGGCTGATTGACAAGCGCACGTGCAATTGCAACGCGCTGTTGCTGTCCTCCCGACAAGGTACTTACCTTACGACGCTCAAAACCGCGAAGATTTACAAGAGCCAACATTTCTTTGACCTTTTCTTTGATCTGTGCATCGGGACATTTTTGAATACGCAGACCGAAAGCAATATTGTCAAAAACGTTTAAGTGAGGAAAAAGCGCATATCGCTGAAAAACGGTGTTGACCTGTCTTTTATACGGCGGAATATCATTGATGCGTCTGCCGTCAAAAAATACGTCTCCTTTATCGGGGGTCTCAAAGCCGCCGATAATGCGAAGAGTGGTCGTTTTACCGCATCCCGAAGGGCCTAACAGAGTGATAAATTCCTTGTTTTGGATTTCGAGATTGATGTGATCGAGAACGGTTTCTCCGTCAAACGCCTTGGAGATTCCATTCAGTTGGATTAGCACGTTTTTGTTCATTCCGCATAAATACTCCTTTGAAAGAAAAAATACCCATGGAACAAAACGGACACCTCTGTCCGCTGCCGGAACACGCTTGAAATTGCTAATCAATCAAGGCGTGGCGATCCGACACTCTGACCATAAACTTTATAGATATAATTGTAACAGAAATTCGACAAAAATGCAATAGATTTGCAAAAATAATTCAAAATATTTCGCAATTTTGGGGCGTTTTCAGTCTACGCGGCATCTATTTTTGCCTGCGAAAAAGGAAATGATGTTTTCTTTGATTTCTCCAAGCAAACGAACGCGTGTTTCATACCCTCCCCAAGCCATGTGAGGGGTGAGCAAAACGTTTGGCAAATGCTTGATTTTTTGAAAAGGATGATCTACATCAAAAGGCTCTTTAGAGTAGACGTCAACACCGATTCCCCCAATGCGGTCTTCCATAATTGCATCGGCAAGCGCGGTTTCATCAGTCACAGCACCGCGTGCTACGTTGATAACAATCGCGTCCTTTTTCAGCATTGCAATATGCTCGGCATCCAGCAGGTTTCTCGTTTGCTCATTGAGCGGAACGTGCAAGGATAAAATATCGGATTTTTGACAAACGGTATCAAAATCGACACACTCAGCATCCTCTATGGGTGTGCGTTTATAGACCAATACGCGGCAGCCCATTGCCTCGGCAACGCGAGCTACTTGCTTGCCGATATTACCGTAACCGACAATGCCCCAGGTCTTGCCTGCAATCTCGTGATAAACGGGTGTGAGGCGGTTAGCAAGTCCGCCCTTTGTATATTCACCTCTGCGAACAAAGTCGGTAAACTGCCCAAGGTTTGTATAAAGTGAGAGTGCCATAGCAAGTGTCAGTTGTGCAACACTTTGTGTGGAGTATCCAACAACGTTACAAACACCAATGCCGTTTTGGCGGCAATAATCAAGGTCTACGTTATCAAATCCCGTTGCGGCAAGACAAATCAGTTTTAGATCCTTTGCAACAGGCAAATTGCTTGCATTCAGCTTGAGCTTGTTGATAACAACAACCTCTGCACCCCTGATATGTGCTTCAAATTCTGCCTCACCTGTGGTGGGATAAACGATCACCTCACCAAGCGCCTCAAAGCTTTCATAGGTCAGATCGTCGCCAATGGTGGCGGCATCCAAAAAAACAATTTTCATGTTTGTTCCTCCCTGCATTTCTTAACTTATATTATACATAAAAATTGCCGTTTCGTCAATAAAAATACTATATTTTATATTATTTTACGGAAAAGACTTGAAAAAAAGCGCAATATCATATATAATAATAAGCGAGATGAGTTTAAAAACAAGGAGGACGTTTTATGAATTCCGAAAAACAGATCCCCATGCAAGCAGACGAGGTCACGGATGCGCGCGCCATTCTCAAAGAGGTCTATGAAGCACTCAGCGAGAAGGGCTACAACCCCATTGGTCAAATTGTGGGTTAAGTCGGAGGCCAAGCGGTCTTAGGAAGACAACACTTGAAACCAACTCCTTGGCTCACA
>JAZRKS010000093.1:0-8719 GCA_045646445.1 Eubacteriales bacterium
GCTCTCGGTCACAAGAACGAGATTGATGCAGCTGTAGCTCCTACCTGCACCGAAACCGGTCTTACCGAAGGTTCTCACTGCACTCGTTGCGGCGAAATCACCAAAGCACAAGAAGTAGTTCCCGCTCTCGGCCACACCACCGTTGTTGATGCAGCTGTAGCTCCTACCTGCACCGCTACCGGTCTTACCGAAGGCTCTCACTGCTCCGTTTGCGGCGAAGTTTTCGTAGAACAAAAAGCAGTTGATATGATTCCTCACACCGAGGTTATCGATAGAAAGAGAGCTCCTACTTGCACTCAATTCGGTTTCACTCAAGGTTCTCACTGCTCCGTATGTAAGACAATTATCGTTGCTCAAGAGCTCATTCCCAGCCTTGGTCACAACTACATAATTGATGAAGCAGTAGATCCTACCTGCACCGAAACCGGTCTTACCGAAGGCAAGCACTGCAGCCGTTGCTCCGCTAAGGTAGCACAAAAACCCATTGCTGCTCTCGGTCACACCGAGGTTATTGATGCAGCAGTTGCAGCAACCTGCTCCGAGGCAGGTCTTACCGAAGGTAAGCACTGCTCCGTTTGCGGCGAAGTTCTCGTAGCACAACAACCCGTTGCTACTATTCCTCACACTCCCGTTGTTGATGCAGCAGTAGCTCCTGCCTGCACCAGCGCAGGTCTTACCGAAGGCTCTCACTGCTCCGTTTGCGGTGAAGTTCTCGTAGCTCAAGAAGAAATTCAAGCTCTCGGTCATAACACTCTTACTTATGCTGCAAAGAATCCTACCTGCACCGAGCCCGGCCATTCTTACTACGCAGAGTGCACTCGTTGCGGCTACCGCATTAACTATAAGGAAACTCCCGCTACCGGCCACAAGGAAGTTACCGTTGCCGGCAAGGCAGCTACCTGCACCGAAACCGGTCTTACCGAAGGTAAGAAGTGCTCCGTTTGTAGCACATTTACTGTTGAACAAAAAGTAATTGACGTTATTGAGCACACCTACGAGTGGAGCACTACCGCTCTTCCCGAATGCACTAAGGATGGCGCAAAGGAAGGCACCTGCACCGCTTGCGGCCACGAGACCACCGTTGTAATTCCTTCTCTCGGCCACCTTGCAGTTGCCGTTGAAGGCAAAGATGCAACCTGTGAAGAAGACGGCCTCACCGCAGGCAAGATCTGCTCCACCTGCAAAGAAACTCTTGTAAAGCAAGAAGTAATCAAGGCTAAAGGCCACACCGAAGTTGTTACCCCCGGTAAGGACGCTACCTGCACTGAGGATGGTCTCACCGAAGGTAAGCACTGCTCCGTTTGCCAAAAGGTTATCGCTGAGCAAACCGAAATCCCCGTTCTTCCTCACACCGAAGTAGAAATCCCTGCAGTAGCTCCTACTTGCACTGCTACCGGTCTCACCGCCGGCAAGAAGTGCTCCGTTTGTGGCAACGTTACTGTTGAACAAGAAAAAGTTGACGCTCTTGGACACAAGGGTCACGAAAATGATTTCAAGTGCGACGTTTGCGGCAAAACCGTTCTTCCTGCAGCTAACTCCGTTCTCACCGTTGAGCAAGCAATCGCTATCGGTAAGCTCCAAGCTCACAACGTTTACACCACCGGTAAATACTATGTAACCGGTACTGTCACCGAAGTTTATAACACCCAATACGGTAATATGTACATCACCGATGGTGAAGGTCATACTTTCTGCATCTACGGCACTTACAGTGCAGATGGCAAAACCCGTTACGACAAGCTCACGACCAAGCCCGTTGCAGGTGACACAGTTACCATTTACGGTATTGTAGGTCAATACAGCAATACCCCTCAAATCAAGAACGGTTGGATTACCGAGCACACTGCTTGCGAGCATGTTCTTGAAGAAACCGATAGAGTAGAAGCTACCTGTAAGAAAGATGGTTACATCATTGAGACTTGCACCCTTTGCAAGGTATACGAAAAGACCACTACCATCGATGCACTCGGTCATACCACCAACAACGGCACATGCGAGAGATGCGGCGAACAAATCGGCGGCACAGCCCTTGTTGAAGTAACAAAATCTCTCAGCTTTGCTAACAAAGCACAACGTACCGTATTCAATTCCAATCAACAAGTTTGGGTTCAAAACGGCATTACCCTTACCAATGATAAGGCTTCGTCCACCTCTCCCGTTGCTGATTACGCTAACCCCGGTCGTTTCTATAAGAGTTCCAAAATCACTGTTACTGCACCCGGCGCTATTGCTAAGATCGTTTTCGATTGCAACTCCAGTTCCTATGCAACCGCATTGAAGAACTCCATCGGTACCGTTGCAGGTGCAACCGTAACCGTTAGCAGCGATAAAGTTACCGTAACCTTTACCGATGCAGTTGAATCTTTCGTTATCGCTTCTTTGACTGGCGGACAAGTAAGACTGG
Organism: Eubacteriales bacterium; assembly: GCA_045646445.1. GTDB lineage: Bacteria > Bacillota > Clostridia > Oscillospirales > CAG-272 > UMGS1865. Next base: position 2,405 of record JAZRKS010000093.1, read on the forward strand.
ATTCCATTTCTGTTACTTATCTCTCTGCTGAATAATCTATTCAACTAAAACCCTCGGAACCACACCTTCGGGTGTGGTTCCTTTTTTCTTTCTATTCTTATAGGCATACAAAAAGAGCACGCATCAAAAGATGCGCGCTCTTTTTTATTTGCTTGGGAATTAGGAATACGCCTTGCGGTGTTGGGGACGAACGTAGGTTCCGTCAATAATGGGTTGCTCGTTCCAATATCTTTGAATTCCCTTTTCCTCAATGTGCTTTGCAAATTCTGCAAACAGCTCGCGGTTTTGCCACACGTCTACGGGTTTTACGCCGTGATCGATGGCAAAGGAGGCAAGGTAGCCTGCCGCCTCACCGATGTTCCACTCTACGGGGTGGAGTCGGTAGCATCCGTTTGTTAAGTGGGTGGAGCCGATGTTTTTGCAAGCGGGGATCAGATTTTTCATTCTCTCGGGAATCATTGCGCCAAGCGGAATGGTGAATCTGTTGGAGGGCTTGTAAAAGAAGGTGTGCGACTTGTGCGTAACGTGCAGGTCGATGGGATAGCTGCCAACGCCTACGCTATCGGGAAAACGGCATCTTTCGGCATCGCAAACGTCTGTCTCCGTAATGGTGAACTTTGCCTTAATGCGGCGCGATTCTCTTACGTAAGGAGCCATAGAAAGGCCGTCCTCTGTGCCCAAATATTCGGGGGCGAGTCTGAAGTGCGGATATCCCTTGCCGCCATCATATCTCGGTGCCTCGGTTTGCAGCCAATACACGAAGGAGAGCGTATATTGCTTTGCAAGATATTTGTTGTGCTCTGCATCCTCGCAATCGAACAGATTGCCAAGGAAGAAGTCGTTTTGCGGCCAGTTGATCAGCGTTACGTCATAGGGCTGACTGCCATCGGTATAAAAATCCGAGCAAACGATGCGTCTGTAGGGGAACAGCGGAAAAGGCTCTCTGCCATCCTCCGTAAACTCGCCCGGGAACATGGCAAACTGCTTTGCCTTGCCCGTGGAGGAGTTGGGGCCGATCATAGAGAAGAGCTTGCGGTCGGCATCGTAGGGAGTGACCATAGATGCAAAATAATCGTAAAGCTCGGGCTTTTCGATGGTATAGTCGCCCTCTCGTCTGTTTTCAATGCACGCGGTGTAAATATAGGCCTGCATATCCTCGGGATCGGCTACAAGGGGAGCATCTTCCTCTCCTGTTTCCTCGCGGCTCTCAGCGCCTACACGGTATTCTGCACCGCTCTTTTTAATAAGGTCGCCAATGTCGGTTCCGTCAAGATAATACTCGCCTTCAAATTTTACCTTTTCGCCACCGATCTCGTAGATCACGCCGGTAATATCGTCACCGTCGGTAAGGCACTCCAAAAAGGTTGCCTCGGTGTAAATTTTCAGGTTGCCTGCCGCAACAAAGGGCGCGAGCATATCTTCGAGAATAGAAAGCGCAAGCTTGGGCGGGTGTGCCACAAAGCTTACCTCAGAGGCACCGGGGCAGAAAAACTTTTCATCCTTTACGGCTTGCGAAAAGCCCTCAAGGTTGCGGTAGTGATCGCGCACCTTTTCTCTGTATGCGCGATAGGTTTGCGTGCAGCCCTGATCCTCGATCCAAGGATGCTCATCGGGCGGAACTGCCTGAGAGGTCAGCTGTCCGCCAATCCACTTTGTGCTCTCGAGCAGAACGACGTTCTTGCCCTCGCCGGCAGCGCTGTAAGCCGCCAGAGTGCCGCCAAGGCTGGCACCGCATATAATTACTTGTGATTTAACTGTTTTCATTTTAAATGCTTTATTTTTGCTGAATTGTTGAGTTGTGTTTTGTGTTGTTTAAGCTTGTTGCGCTTTTTGATAATGCGCAAAAGCACCAACCATGCCTGCATTGTTGCCAAGCGATGCTTTGATGATGGTGTAGCCGAGATCTGCCATAACGGTGGCAAAATGCTCGCCCATCCAATCGGCAACACCGCCACCAATGATGCAAATATCAAAGGGGGAGATCTGCATAATCTTATCAAGGGTCAGGCGCAGATTTTGTCGCAGGGTGTTTACAAATTGAACGTTCTCCGCTTTTCCTTCGGCATATCTGTCAAAGATGTGCGGACCGTCGATACCCATAGCATCTGCATCCTTGTGAATGGCTCTGCCCGAAAGATACATTTCGGTGCAGCCGCGTCTGCCACAGGTGCAAAGTCTGCCACCTTCCTCCAAGCAAACGTGGCCAAAGCGGCCGTAGTCGTTTTGCTCGTTCGATACGATATCGCCATTTGCAAAATATCCGCCGCCAACGCCTGAGCCGAGGGTAAGCATGCAAACGCGTTGATCTGCATACGCCTTCCCTGCCCCGTACGCCATTTCTCCAATGAGAGCCGCGTGCGCATCATTGATTGCCGTTGCAGGCAGATTGAATTTTTCTTTGCAAAACTCTGCAAAATCAAACCCAATCATGCCGGGCAAATTTTCGGTGGCATAGGTAATGGTTGAGGTTTTGGTATCAATATCACCGGCAGAGGCAATGGCAACGCCGTCTACATCTTCCAGAGAAGCAAGAGAAGCAATTGCACGCTCCAGCGCCGAGGTGATGCCCTCTTTGCCAAGGGCGGCGTTTGTGGGGAACTTTACCGTCTCCCCAAGGGCAATCCCCTTTTCATTTTTTCTCATGGGCGCAACCTTAATTTCGGTTGCGCCCATATCTACACATATCGTCATATTATCCCTTAACCGCACCAACGGTAACACCCTTGGTAAAGTACTTGAGAACGAAGGGGTAAACAAGCAAAATGGGAATGATGCTTACGATGATCATCGCAGATTCGATATTCGCCTTTTGAATTGCCGCCATACTTGTGTCAAGCACGTCTGCAGGGGTTTGAATGTAGTTGAGGATGTAAAGGGAGAGCGGATACCACTTCTCGCTGGTGCCCAAATAGAGCAATGCGCTGGTGTAGTTGTTCCAGAAGGTAACCGCTGTAAAGAGGCTAACGCTGGCTACGCAAGGCATAGACACGGGCAGAAGGACCTTAAACATGATCTGCAAGGAGTTTGCTCCGTCAATGCCTGCTGCTTCTTCAAGTGCCGGAGGGAGCCCCTCAAGATAGTTCTTAATAAGGATGAGGTTGTAAACCTGAACAACAGAGGGCAAAATCAGTGCCCAAGGAGTTCCGGTCAGTCCCAATTCTCTTACAACAATGTAGTTGGGGATCATACCGCCCGAGAACACCATGGTGATAATGAAGAACACCATAATGCCGCGACGGAATGGGAAATCCTTTTTGGAAAGTGCGTATGCCGCAGAGAACATGGTAATAACCGAGATCGCCGTGCCCACGACAACTACAAAGAAGGAAACGCCAAGCGCTCTCCAAAATGCTACGTCCGTGAAAACGTGCTTAAAGTTGAACCATGTAAATCCCTTGGGGGTGAAGTTAATATCAAAGCCCGCAGAAGAAAGAGCGGAGGATATTACGTTCAAAAACGGCATGAAGCAAACCAAGGAAATGATGACAAGCATAATGATGTTGACGGTATGAAAGATCGGATTTTCTCTAATCTTGCCGCCTTTTTTAACAGTTGATTTTTTCATCATTACCACACTCCGTTTCCTGTTCTCTTTTTGCTGAAGTAGTTAGCTCCAAGAATCAAAATCAAGGAGATAATACCGTTAAACAGACCAACTGCCGTAGAAAGACCGTAGTCACTGGATGCGCTACCAAAGCCGAGTCGGTAAACGTAGGTACCAATGATTTCGCCCGTCTCTCTGGTCAGGGAGTTGAGCATTGCATAAACCTGCTCAAAGCCTGCATCCATCAAATAACCGATACGAATGATCAGCATAACGATAATGGTGGGCATGATTGCAGGAATCGTAATGTTCCAAATCTGCTTGAACTTGCCGGCACCGTCGATCTTTGCCGCCTCATAAAGCGCGGGGTCGATAGACATAATTGCCGAGATGTAAACAATTGAGCTATAGCCGATCTCCTTCCAACCCGAAAGAATAACGACAAGCCAACGGAACCAACCGGGCTCACCCATAAAGTAAACTGCTTCTCCGCCCAGTGCTTCTGCAAAATTGTTTACGGGGCCGTACATACCGAAGATACTGTTGAAAATACCAACGATAACAACCCAAGAGAAGAAGTGAGGCAGGAATACAAGTCCCTGTACAAGCTTGGAAAAGCCCTTTTGGCGCAGCTCGGTGATCATAATAGCAAGAACAACCGGCAGGGGGAACAAAATAACGATCTTCATGACCGAAATGATCAGCGTGTTTTTAATGTATCTGAGAATTTCGGGGTCGGAGAATATTTTTTCAAAGTTTTCCATCGTCCAGTCGGATCTTCTCAATGCTTCAAATACGTCGTAACGCACGAAGTTGGGATTATCCTTAAAGGCGATGACGATACCCGCCATGGGCAAATAGCAAAAGATTAAAGCAAATACGATCGCGGGGAGCACGAAAGGTATCAACGCTTTATTCTTTTTTACCTTTTTTGCCAAAGGCAAGCGCTCTTGTTTTACGCCTAATTTTTGCATAGTCTACTCCTTAAAAGGATTATTTTGTGTAAACGTTCTTATACCAATCGTTAATGGCGTCGGTAGCTTCCTTACCGCCTTGGAGGGTGTTGAGCTTGTTGAGGTACTCGCTCAAGTTCTTGGTGCCTTCCTTCAGCATAATAAAGAATTGATCCTGTGCGTATTCTTCCATCTTTTGACGGTTTGCGGTGTAATCCTCAATAGGAGGTGTGAAGTCAACGATGTTGTAAACGCCTACCTCGTCGGCATTTTCCATCAGCTCACTCCATGCTCTAAAGAGCTCGGGTTGCTTTCTAACTCTTGCCTTCCAGTATTCGGTGTACTTGTTTTCGTTGGAGCCGGTCATGTAGTAGCTGGCGTCGTCCTTTTCTTGGAACTTGGGATCGATCGGGAAATAACCCTCGTTGGGGCTGTAGTTCCAGTGAACGCCTTCCTCACCGAGAACCATCTTGCGGAAGTTATCCTCGGTTTCGGTATCCTTGATCTTGGAGTTCATCCAGTCAAGTGCATAACCTGCGTTTTCTGCCATGTAGTAAGGAATTGCGGTGATGTAGGTGTAGCCGCTGCTGCGGTAAACCTTTTCGGCATCGGCTGCGTTTGCCTTGAGAGAACGAACGTAGCAAAGTTGGTTCTCAAGGGTTCCGCTGGCTTCGTTTGCGCTGATAATGCCGTTGGATTGCAGACCGGTTACGATGGAGGAAACACTCCAAAGAGAAGCGGCAACTGCACCTGCCTTAGCGCCTTGTGCGGTTGTGTTAAAGCCGTTTACAAAACGGGTAACTGCATCGGATGCGGTAAGCGTGGGAACCTCTTGGTCGATGTAGCCTGCTTGATAAAGGCTTTGCATATATGCTACGTACTCGGCATATCTGGGAGCGTTCATGTAGAACAGAACCTGCTTTTGGCCGTTTACTTCATACTCTTGCCAGAAGGAGTAAATGCCAAATGCGGAGGAGATTGCGTGAACGAGGGGGGTGTATCTATCAAAGGTAAGCGCGGGCTTGCCAAGATGCTCGGTCATTGCCTTGAGAACTGCGGTGAATTCGTCAAGCGTTTCGGGAACGTCCAAGTTGAGTTCGAGAAGGAGATCGTAATTCAGAATAATGGGATTCTCGATGTTGTCGCTGGATGCGCGCTCGGGAATACCGTAGATTCTGCCGTCAACCGTAACAACCTCCCAAGACTCTTTGGAGATATTTGCAAGCAGATCGGGAGCAAATACTTCAAGTGCATCGGTGATGTCAACGAGAAGATCTTGGTTTACAAGGTCACTGAATTGATCCTTTGTGAGCTTCATTGCATCATAGGGCTTTTTGTCCATCAGCTCGGTATTGAGAACCTTTGCGGCATCTGCAGCGGGGAGCTGGGTGTAGGTTGCCTTGTAGCCGGTGAGCTGCTCGATAAGGAGTGCGTTGGGGCTGCTGTTGACTGCATCAATGCTCTTACCCGAGTTGGGCATGAGAATGTTGAGCTGAGGCTTCTGTGTCAGGTCAATATCATAATTGATATCGTCTTCTTTTGCCTTGTCCTTGCGGCAGGATGCAAAAGCAAAGCACGCAGACAGAAGCATAGCCATGCAAAGAATAAGGGATAGGATTTTTTTCATGGTTGTTTTCTCCTTTTTTATTTATTTGTTATTGGCAACTGAGGTTAGGACTTTTTTGAAAACAGGTTTTTAAAAAAGTTTTTAATTGCTTCCCAAATATCAACGAAGAATTGAAGGAAGGGACTGAGCTTTTTGGTGGGTTCGGTGTTGTCAACGCCGTCACCGCCGTTATCGGTGGGGGGAGTTGTGGG
>JAZRKS010000094.1:0-1846 GCA_045646445.1 Eubacteriales bacterium
TATGTCTCTTAAGACGAGCCTTGTTTGCATCTTTTCTCGATACCATATCACTTCACTCCTTTCAATTATTTGCCCTTGCCGGCCTTACCAGCCTTACGACGTACATACTCGGTGGAGTACTTAACGCCCTTGCCGTGGTAGGGTTCGGGAGGTCTCTTGCCTCTGATAACAGCTGCCATTTGGCCAACCTTTTGCTTGTCAATACCCTTAACAATGATGGTATTTGCATCCGGTACCTCAAAGGTAATGCCGTCTTCTTCGGTCATGATGAACTTAGACTGAGGAAGACCGGTTCCGGGCATAAGGGAGTGGCCGAGGAAGAGCTGCAGGTTCTTGCCCTGCTTAACAGCTCTGTAACCAACACCAACGATCTCGAGCTTCTTGGAGAAACCGTTGCTAACGCCTTCTACCATGTTTGCCAGGAGTGCGCGGGTGAGGCCGTGGATACTTCTATCCTCTTTCTCGTCGGTGGGACGAGTAACGATAACTTCGTTTCCTTCTACTGCAATGTTCATGCGGGAGTTGAAGGTTTCAGTCAATGTGCCAAGCTTACCGGTTACGGTAACAACGTTGCCTTCTGCAACGTTAACAGTTACACCAGCGGGAAGCGCGATGGGCATTCTACCAATTCTAGACATTGTTCAGTACCTCCGTTCCGATTACCATACAAACGCGAGGACTTCGCCGCCTACGTTGAGGGACTTAGCCTTCTTGCCTGTCATGATACCCTTGGATGTGGAAACGATTGCAATGCCGAGGTCGTTCATAACGCGGGGCATATCCTCGCAGCCAGCGTAGATACGCAGACCGGGCTTGGATACGCGGCGGATGCCACGAATAACCTTTTGCTTGCCTTGCAGATACTTCAGGGTAATGCGGATAACACCTTGCTTACCGTCGTCGATGATCTGGAAGGACTTAACATAACCCTCTTCAACGAGGATCTCGGCGATTGCCTTTTTCATGTTGGATGCCGGAATGTCAACAGTTTGATGCTTTGCGTTGTTCGCATTGCGAATTCTTGTGAGCATATCGGCGATTACGTCAGACATTTGCATATTAATTTTCCTCCTTATGCAAGTTAAATCTTTCTTGCTGCCCTTGCGGGCGGCTTATCGGGGGTTAAATCCAACTGCCGAACTCTTTTGCCGGCCGGTTTAATTTCCTACCGATAGTTGGGGGTTTTTTATTTGGGAGCGTGCCCCAAAGGGGCAACGCTTTCCAATTTAAATTACCAGGATGCCTTCTTTACGCCGGGAATTTGGCCCTTGTAAGCCAATTCGCGGAAGCAGATACGGCAGATGCCGAACTTACGGAGATAAGCGTGAGGGCGGCCGCAGATCTTGCAGCGGTTGTACTCTCTGGTGGAGAACTTTTGCTTCTTCTGTTGTTTCAGAATCATAGCTTTCTTTGCCATCGTTGTTACCTCCTATTAGTTCTTTGCGAAGGGAGCGCCGAAGAGCTTGAGCAGCTCGCGTGCTTCTTCATCGGTGTTTGCGGTAGTAACAAAGCAGATGTCCATACCGCGGATCTTCTCGATTTTATCGTACTCGATTTCGGGGAAGATCAGTTGCTCTTTCAGGCCAAGTGCGTAGTTGCCGCGGCCGTCGAAAGCGTTGGGGTTGATACCCTTAAAGTCACGAACTCTGGGCAGAGAGAAGTTGAACAGTCTGTCCATGAACTCGTACATTCTGTCACCGCGCAGAGTAACCTTTGCGCCGATCTTCATGCCCTGACGGAGCTTGAAGTTTGCAACAGACTTTTTAGCATAGGTGGGAACAGCCTTTTGACCGGTGATGATACCGAGATCCTTCAGAACTGCATCCAATGCCTTGGAGTTATCCTT
>JAZRKS010000095.1:0-11800 GCA_045646445.1 Eubacteriales bacterium
GGTTGGGCGTGCCTCTTTTATTGTAATTCCATCAAAACTGCCCTACAAGGTGCCCCATCGCTGCCTGCAAGGGAAAGCGGTGCGGCAGAAAGCAGATAAACACCCGTGGAGACGTTGTCGAGGCGAATTCCCTCAAGGAGCACGACCTCGCGCGAAAGGAGAATTAAGTGCACCTGCATGGGGGCATCTTCGGGTCCTACTGTTTGCGATTCGTTGCCCAAAAGGTCGATGTTGGCATCTGCAAACACACGTGCGGCATCTTCGGTTACAGTCACTTTACCGCCAAGAAGAATACGTTTTGCAGCTTCGGGGTTGGCATTTGCGGCATCCTTGAGAATGCGGTGGGCATCCTCCGCCGAAATAAGTCCATTCTCTTGCGAAACATATGCCCAACCCATGGTTTTGGAAAGCGGCAGCTGTTCTACCGTTTTGCCGTCCTTGATAAAGTGGTAAGGAGCATCAATATGCGTGCCGTTGTGGGCACACAAGGAAAGCGCGGTCAAGTTATAAAGCGCCCCCTCTTCCATAGAGGAAAGCACTTCCCTTTTAGGCGCAGGGTCGCCCGGAAAGACCACACAACTAAACAGTTCTTGTGAAATATCGTAAATCTTCATAATGACTCCATAGATCCGTTTTCAAAAATGCGCCACCTGACGGTGGCCCATTCTTTGTTTTGCATTAGTATGCCGATTTAACCTCGTAGGGGTAGAGGTAAGCGTTATCGGCGGCTCTCTTTAGCGATCTCAAATAGGTTCTTGCAAAGGTGACTTCGCTTTGCGAGTTGCATTTGATAGCATCCAAGCTCAGGCCCGTTAAGGTTCTCAGCCAAGTCATTGCCGCAAGCACCTCCGCGTAATCTCTGAGGTGATATCCATCGGCGAGTGTAATGTAATCTCTTTCGATGGATGCGTTGTTGATATCCTTGCCGCGGTAGTTTTGAACCGCAGTGCCTGCCGGAATAATGCCGGTGAAGCACTCGTTGGGAACGATATGATTCTTTGTGAGATCGACAATTGCATTATACATTGTGATTTGATCGTTGCCGTAATTTGCAAAGCCGCTGTGCTCTGTAAATTGCGAATACGCCCATGTCATGTGCCAATAAAGTTTTGCCGAGGGATTGGTTTTGTTCGTGTTGACAAAATCAATAAGGTTTTGCAAATTGCCAAGAGAGGTGGGCATGCCGCTCAAGGGGCTTCCCTGCTGCATGGTAATGATATCCCAATCGTAAAGATCGAGCGCAAACGCCAACGATCTTTGCCCTGCGGGGTAGGTTGTCCACGTGGCAGTACCCGTTGTGTTGACTTGAAAGCTTTCGTAGTCGGCACCCGACTCGGCACGACTCCAGTGACCGTCAACGGTGCAACCGCCAACGTAGAGCTTGCCAACGATAACCTCTTCTATGCCGAGTTCTTTTGCAAGAATGGGCAAATATTTTAATGCGTTGTTGCTAAAGCTATTGCCGATAGCCAAAATTTTGAGAGACTTAACAGCAGGTAAAGTCTCCTCAGACCAACCGCCGCAGTTGCCGCACACATTGGCAATTTTGCCGTCGGTTTGTGTGGTAACCTGCTCGAGAACGATGCGGCTCGTAAACAAGTGCGCACAGTCGGGTTCAAGCGGAACGGGATCGGGATCGGTCACGCCGGGAGTGGTTACCGCGGGAGTGGTTGCCGCCGGCGTTGTCTCCTCGGGAGTAGTTACCTCGGGAGTTGTCATACCGGGAGTGCTTGCCGCAGGAGTGGTGCTATCGGGGGTTTGATTTTTATTACAAGCTGAAAAAAGCATAACGAACACCAAAAGCAGTGCAATAACAGATGTCAGTTTTTTCATATTTGCATCAATCAGTTATCAATGTGGTATACCGAGGACGATACTGCAAAGGGGTTGAGATAAGCGTTGTTGACGGATTCTTTGATAACGCCAAGGTGAGGACGTGCGTGGTCGAATGCGGGATCACTCAACTCCATACCGTTAACGTCGTAGCCGGTAAGAGACTTAAAGAGCATCAACGCTGCCAGAACCTTGCCCGTATTGGTCAAAAATTCTGCCTCTCTTGTAAGACCGTCGCTCCAATAGGACTCACGCATATTTTGAACGGCGGTTCCTACAGGGATAATGCCGTTAATATTCTTGTCGGTGACAACCTGGGATTTGATGGTTTCAACAGCAGTGTTGTACATCAGCATTTGGTCATAACTGCCCGTTGTGGGGTTTTTGTAATACTTGGTGTGGTTGTAAAGGTTGTTGCGGTTGTTGATTTCGTAAGCCCAAACCTGCATCCACAAAATTTTTGCATCGGGGTTCTTGTTCTCACCCTCACCAACACGGAGAAGGTCGTGAATAGCAGCAACAAAGGTGGGGAACTTGGTATAGGTTCCCTTATCGGGGTGCAGACTCAGATTTTGATGCACGATAACGTAATCCCATTTTTCGGATTGCAGAGTATCTTGCGGCTTTGCGTTGGACGTAGCTACCCAACCGTCGCCCGTATCCTCGTAGTAAGTATAACCGTCGGTGTTGTTTACAAAATCGCTGCTTTGACCGTCCAGAGCACCACCGTCGTTTCTGTAAAGAACAGCGATTTTAACGTCCTCTACGCCTGCCTCAATAGCAAGCTTTGCCAAAAACTGCATGGAATCCTTGCTGCTGGCATCGCCCAAAGCAAGAACCTTAAGCGACTTAACAGTACCGGGCTCGGTAACCTCGCCGGTAAAAGGAGGGAGAGTAATAGAAGAGTCTTCCCAAGGCCAAACGCGGCTGTTGGATTTATTCGTGTTGTTTCCGTTTTCCATATCTACGTTGTAATTGTTTCCTTCCTGAAGATTTTCGGGGGTTGCTTTGCTGCCCTTGAGGATGCTTGGAACGGCGCACGCGCTCATGAGCGTTACCACTGCAAGCAGAAGGGCAATCATTGAGATTCTTCTTTTCATTTGGCTTCCTCCATTTAGTAAACAAATTAGGCACGATGTGCCATCAGGTACATCTTACCACAAAAGTGGACTTTTGTCAATAAATACAATAATATTTTTATATATTGTTAATAATTTCTTCACGCACGCACGCGCACATGTTAAGTTTTTTGCTTTTTGGGGTGGATTGTGCAAAAACCGTTGCAATTTGGGCTTGTTTGTGGTAGAATAAAGGATAGAAAGAAGGTAGGTGAAGATATGAAGCTTTTGTTTTTTGATATGGAATTCGCAAACGGCAAAATTCCGGGATCGGTGTTCTCGCTTGGTTACGTTGTAACCGATGAAGATTTTCATATTCTTTCGGGTCCTACCGATATTTGCATCAACCCCGATTGCGAGTGGAACGCCTACGTTGCAGATAAAATTTTGGCTTACCCAATGGAAACGATTACAAGCAGTCCGCTCTTCCCCGCTTGCTACGAGGAAATTTGCGCTCTGTTTGCCGATGCCGACATTGCCGTTGGCTTTTCGGTGGGCAATGACGTTACCGCTTTGAAAAAGGCTTTCGAGCGATACAAGCTCTCCCCCATTCCCTACTTTTGGTTTGATATGGAAAAGGTTTGCAAGCGTGCAAACAAGCATCGCGGAGCGCACGGTCTTGCAGGATGCGTGACGGCTTGGTGCGGTGAGGCTCCCGAAAACCAGCACCGCAGCGACGGAGATGCGCTTGCAACCATGCACCTGATGCGCGCCATTTGCCGCGACGCACATATTGATGCCGAAATGCTGATAACCGCCTACCCCGAGTGCGCAGGGGACACGGTTGCCCCGCAAAATCAGCAAAAAAAGACGAGAAACGCGCACAGGGGTGGCAAAAACGGCAGCAAGAGACGGCACCACAGACCGCGCAAAAAGACAGACACACAAGCCAAAACAAATGCAGAAGGAGAAGCAAAATGAAATATTTGATTGTTGTAGATATGCAAAACGATTTTATTGACATGGCACTTGGAACTGCCGAGGCGGTGGCAATTCTTCCCTACGTAAAAGAGAAAATTGAAAGCTTTGACGGCACAGTGCTCTTTACAAGAGACACACACGCGCCCGATTATCTTTCCACGCAAGAAGGTCGCAACCTACCCGTTGAACACTGCATCAAGGGCACGGACGGTTGGCAAATTCACCCCACACTTGAGCCCTTGCGCAAGACAGAAGCCATCGATAAACCCACCTTTGGCTCGACGGCGCTCGTTCACCTTTTGCAAAAAGCGAACGACCTTGAAAGCGTTGAATTGATTGGACTTTGCACCGACATCTGCGTTATTTCCAACGCGATGCTCATCAAGGCAGCCTTCCCCGAGGTACCCGTCACGGTAGATGCAAAATGCTGTGCAGGCGTTACCCCCGCAAGCCACAAAAACGCGCTTGAAGCAATGAAGATGTGTCAGATTAAAGTGGTGAATGAATGATAGTAAAACGGGAACACCGAGCGGTGTTCCCGTTTTTTTGCATTGTCACATGTTTTTCCCATGCTCGCACAAATGCGCGATGGGACATTCATCACATTTGGGGTTGCGCGCGGTGCAGGTATCTCTGCCGAATTGCACGATGCGGTGGCAGAAATCGCAGATTTCTTTTTGCTCCAACAGAGGTGTGAGGATGCGTTCCACCTGCACGGGGTCTTTAAGCCCCTCGCGGTACATGCCAAAGCGTCCGCAAATGCGCATGCAGTGCGTGTCCGCCACCACGCCGCCTTTTTGGTATAGGTCGCCGAGGAGCAAATTGGCTACCTTTCGACCAACTCCGGGGAATTCGAGCAGTTCTTCCATCGTGTCGGGCACGACACCGTTGTATTCATTGACGAGCATAGCACAAGCATCTTTGGTGTTTTGCGACTTGACGTGATAAAGCCCACACGGGCGGATGTATTCTTCGAGCTCTTCCACGCTCGCCGCGGCAATCGCTTCGGGTGTCGGGTAGGCGGCAAACAGCTCGCGGCAAACCAAGTTGACGCGCGCATCGGTGCACTGTGCTGAAAGCCGCCCCATAATGAGGAGCTTCCACGGCTCGCCGCCCCACTCGAGGGCGCAAAGCGCCTCGGGATATATTTCTTTGAGTGCTTCAACAATTTGCGCCAAGCGCTCCTTTTTTTGCTTTTGTGTCATACGTACCCCCTGTGGGATTTTGTCGGGTTATGTTGGGCTTATTATAGCATATTTGCGTGGGGATGTCAAGGGGCATGCTTTAACACCTCATCCGTCACCCGTCGTAACCGACGTGTGCCACCTTCCCCCACTGGGGAAGGCTTTTCAGTAGTCCTCTGTTGCAAGCAAATAACTTTTGCAAAAAGTTAGAAAAAATAAAAAATCATTTATAAAAGCAACAAATCTTGTTAGCCTTCCCCAGCGGGGGAAGGTGGCAGCCGAAGGCTGACGGATGAGGTGTAGCCGCCCTTTGGCGGCATTATTCCTCACCTTTTATAGAATTTTCAAAAATTGGCATTATTCTATTTACTATTCTGCTTTTTTGTGATATAATGGGGATAAAACAGAATATCGCCCCACAAAAGGAGGACAACAAAATGAAAAACTACAACACCTTTGGCGTTATGATCGATATGTCGCGCAATGCGGTTATGAGTCTTGACGGACTTAAGCGCTTCTTCCCGTTGCTGAAAAAGATGGGCTACAACTGCGTGTTCCTTTATACCGAGGACACCTACGAGGTAGACGGTGAGCCCTACTTTGGCTATATGAGAGGTCGTTACTCCAAGGCAGAACTCAAAGAGATCGACGATCTCGGTGCATCGATGGGCATTGAGGTCATTCCCTGCATTCAAACGCTTGCGCACCTCACCGCCGCTACCCGTTGGGGCAAGTTCCCTGTTGATTTTGGCGACGTTATTTTGACCGATGACGAGCGTTCCTATGAGTTTATCGACCACATGTTCTCCTCTCTTTCCGAGTGTTTCCGCACCAAGCGCATTCACATCGGCATGGATGAGGCATTCAATCTCGGCCGCGGCAAGCACCTTGACATTCACGGCTACGAGCCCGTCAACACCATCATCAAGCGTCACCTCGCTCGCGTTTGCGAGATTGCAAAGAAGTATGACTACGAGGTCATGATTTGGTCGGATATGTTCTTCCGTTCTTGGAACAACGGTAAATATTACATTCCCAAGTGCGAAATGCCCAAAGAAGTGGTTGAGGCATTCCCCCCTGAGGTCATTCCCGTTTTTTGGGACTATTGGACCACAAAGCAGCAAGGCTACGCCGATATGTTCGACAACCACAGACAGCTCTCCAAAAACACTTGGTTTGCAGGCGGCGCTTGGAGCTGGATCGGTATGATACCGAGCAACCGCTACACCCTCAAGTCCATGATCCCCGCTCTTGATGCTTGCCGCGAGAAGAAGATCAAAAACGTCTTCTTTACCATGTGGGGTGACAACGGCGGCGAGTGCTCGCACTTCTCGCAATTGCCTTCCCTGTTCTATCTCGCGGAGTATGCCAAGGGCAACACCGACGAGGCACTGATCAAGGCAAAGTTTAAGAGAATGTTTGGCGTTGACTACGACGAGTTTATGGAGATCGATCTGCCCAACCACATCGTTGAGTACACGAGCTACCCCAAGAACCCTGCAAAATATATGCTGCTTTCCGATTATTTCAACGATTTTCTCGATTACAGCGTTTGTTTTGGCGCGGGTGCCAAATTTGGAGAAATCTCCAAAAAGTTGAGTGCCACCGCAAAGAAAACGCGCCGTTACGGTTATGTTTTTGACGCCGCCGCAAAGCTTTGTGACGTTCTTGAAATCAAATACGAGCTTGGTTTGCGTACACGCCGTGCCTACGAGTCAGGCGACAAGGAGACGCTCCGCGAGCTGGCAGAAAAAGATTATTCCGAGGTCATCAAGCGCTTGAACATTTTTGTAAAAGCATTTGAAAAGCAATGGATGACAGACAACAAGCCCCACGGCTTTGAGGTGCAAGACCGTCGCATTGGCGGTGTTATTCGCCGAACCGAGGCTTGCCGCGCGCGTATTCTTGCTTATGTAAACGGCAAAATCGACCGCATTGAAGAGCTTGAAGAAGCGCTCCTTCCCTTTGGCGGTTTTGAGCCCGGCGTAAGTCTTTCCTTCAACTATGCAAGGCATGCTTCTATGGTGAATTTGGATTGATAACCGAATAAAACCCCCGAGCACGGTTTGATCGTGCTCGGGGGTTTTTGATTGCAAAAGTTATTCCTCTTCGTTCTCCGTTATCGCGGTGTTGTAGTTTTCGCGGTAACGCTCGATAGCCATTTTGATGTCAATGGGGTTTTCACCTGCGGAAATGGCAATATGTGCATATTTTTTAGCTTCCTCTTGGTTTTCCTGCAGGGAATAAATAACAGCCAAAAGCGATGCCGCCTGACGAAACTTACAGTTAATTGTCAATGCCTCTTTGGCATATTGAATCGCCTTTTCAAAATCGTACGTTTCAAAGTAAAGCGCGGCAAGATTTTGGTAAGCAAATGCATTGCGCTTGTCGTTTTGCAGTGCAAGATGCATGTTGGCAATGGCATCTTCATACTGCCCCATTTTGGAATATACGTGCCCCAAATTGCTGTAAATACGAGAGGAGCAAATTCCGCCGGCTATCATTTTGCTGTAAATCTGTGCGGCTTCTTCATAACAAGCCATATCGGTGTAGGTAAGTGCCAAAAACATTCCTACCCCTTCCTCATCAGCGCGATATTGGCATCGCGGTTGCAGCTCATGCAAATATTTCAATGCCTTTTTGTAACGGTCCTCGTTATAAAGACGAACGGCACAAAGCAGCTTTCTGCGATTCCAATAGGCGTTTTTGAAGGAGTTTTCCAAAATATCGGCATATTGCGTCTCATAAAACGCAAGACTCTTTCTCGTTCTGTCGGCAGTCACCAATTTGATAACACTGCCCAAACAGATCACCAAGCTTGAGAGCATTTCAAACAGATGCTCTTTGGGAGAGGTAGAGTTGACGATAATATCCCCCAAATAAAAAGCGAGTATCACCACAATCAAAATGGCAAATATAGGAATAAAGATTTTCTTTTTCACTGCAATTTTATCTCCTCACCGTGTAAATCTTACACTCATTATACACGAAAAAGCAGATATTGTCAAGAGCAGACGAAAAGCTTTAGTTCTTTGGCTTTCCCTTTGAAATCAAGCAAGCCAAGTATCCAAACACGAGTGCCGCCGCAATGCCGCCCGATGCGGCACGGAGTCCGCCCGTCAGGGCGCCAAGGAGTCCTTGCTCCCCTACCGCTTCTTTTACACCCTTGGCAATGAGATATCCAAATCCCGTTAAGGGCACGGTCGCACCTGCGCCTGCAAAATCAACGATCGGTTTATAAATTCCCATTCCGCCAAGCACCACACCCGCCACAACGTAGGTCACCAAAATACGCGCGGGGGTCAGCTTTGTGCGGTCGATGAGGATTTGCGCGATCACACAGAAAATGCCGCCCACCAAAAAGGCGCGCAAATATGTCAGTAGCAATTCCATTGCCTCTCCTCCTATCCTACGTGTTCTATTTCGAGCAAGTGTGCCACTGCGAGCACCTTTTCGCCTTGCTTGAGACTGTCGGGGCTCATCATCGCACCCGTTGCAAGGAATAAAATACGCGAAAGCTCACCTTGCTTCACTTTTGGCAAAATGTCGGCAGAGAGCACCACCGCTGAACATCCGCAACCCGAGCCGCCGCCGTGAACGTCCTGCCCTTCTCGGTCATAAATCATTTTTCCGCAATCGTTATAAACCCCGTCTATTACATATCCCTCGGCACGCATCAGAGAACAGAGAATGTCACCGCCCTCAAAGCCAAGGTCACCTGTAAGGATGAGGTCATAATCGTTGGGGGTCATTTGGGTTTCTTCAAAAAAGCGGCAGAGGGTATCGAGCGCCGCAGGCGCCATTGCCGCACCCATATTGGCGGCATCTGCCACGCCGCTATCCTGCACGCGACCAATCATACATCTGGTTACAACCGCTCTGCCCTCGCCTATTGATTTTTCTTCATCTGCTTTGCGCACAAGAAACGCGCCGGCTCCCGTGACCGTCCATTGTGCGGTAGGGGCTCTTTGCGCACCGTACTCCAAGGGCGTGCGGTACTGTCGCTCGGCAGAGCAATAATGCGAGGATGTGACCGCCGCGGCAGTATTGCAGATGCCGTTGCTAACCATCAGTGAGCACAGCAAAAGACTTTCGGCACAGGTAGAGCAAGCACCGTATAGACCCACATACGGAATACCAAAGGTCTGCAATCCGTATGCCGAACTAATGCATTGGTTGAGCAGGTCTCCTGCAAAAAGTGCGCCGATATCCTCGGCTTTCATTTCGGCTTTGGCAATTGCCGTATTGAGCGCCATGCGTTGCATTTCGCTCTCAGCCTTCTCCCATGTTTTCATGCCAAAACGGTCGCAGGGGTCGCGCAGATCAAAGGACTTGCCAAGCGGACCATCTGCCTCTTTTCCTCCCACAACGCTTGCCGAAGCAAAAATTTCGGCAGACGTTTTGATTACGTTTTCTCTCACATTCGCTCACCTCCGTGGAAAATATTTTGCGCAGATTTTGCCCTATTATACCAAGCGGTGCGCTCAATTGGAAAAGTACGCGAAAAATGCGAAAATTATTTTTGTTTTTTGCAAAAAATCGAGAAAAATTCATTGACAATTATATTATTATATGTTATACTTATACTTGGATATTTAGCGGAGCATATGCTCCCATTTTGATACGAGATTAGGACAACAGAAAGGACAGAACGAGAAAATGATGAAAAAGAGAATTGTAGCTCTGCTTTTGGCAGGACTGATGAGTGCAGCCGCTCTCACCTCTTGCCGTGTGCAAAACACCAACCCCGGAGGAACCGAGCCCCAAGGCTCTACCCCCACCCAAACAACACCTACCCCCGACAACCCTTATCAGCCTCCCGTTGAAACGTGGCAGGACGTAAACAAGTCGGTTTTCACCTTTAACGAGGTTAAGCTCCGCCAACAGGCAACCAACACCGGCACTGCTTTGGCAACTATCCCCAAGGAGACCGAGCTGCACTGCACCAAGCAAAGCACCTCTTGGTACTACGTTGAGTACAAGAAGGGTGAGGAGACCATTTCGGGCTACGTTTCCAAGGCGAGCGTAACCGAGGCAAACATTCTCGGCACCGATATGGTAGAGGTTGACGGCGGCTCTAAGGTTATGTACGTTAAGACAACCACTCTCAACGTTCGTCTCTACCCCTCCGACAATGACAACTTCTCCACCAAGATGGGCTCCTACAAGCTCAACGAGGCAGTTACTGTGCTTGCTACCAACGGCACTTGGGCACGCGTTCAATATGCTGAAGGCAAGACCTACTACGTAGCTTACGCTTATCTCTCCGATACCGAGGTTGAGGATCCCAACGACCTTACCAAGTATGAAGGTCTCTTTGAGGACGTTGACGGCACTCCCACAATGTACGTTGACAACGTAAGCCAAGTAAAGGTTCGCAAGGCCCCCAACACCAACTCCGACGAAGTTCTGGCACTCTCCAAGGGTGACGCCGTAACCGTTCTCAAGACCGGTACGGTTGACGAAAAGGAATGGAAATACGTCGTTGTAAAGGTTGATCCCAAAAAGCCCGGCGACGGTGTTACCTACGAGCGCGGCTACATCAGTGCTGACTGTCTCTCCTACACCAATGGTGATATGCTCTTGGAAGACTTGCTCAAACTCTACCCCATGTTTGAAGCAACCGAAGTAACCACAATGTACGTTTTGCTGGATAGCAGCATCACCATCCGCTCCAACCCCGTATTCCCCGAAGAGGGCGAAGACAACAGTCTCTCCAATCCTCAGTCCACTGAGCAATCCATCAAATCCCTCAAGGTTTTGGCAACCGGCGAAGTAGATGGCATCAAGTGGTTCCTCGTTGAATCCACAAAGAAAGAGGGCGAAACCGAAAAGGTTATTCGCGGCTTTGTTGGCGGAAAAGCATTGGAGTATTTGACCTCTGATCCCAGCGGCAAGAAAACCGTTACCATTGAAGAATTGTTGCTGAAATATCCCGAATTCGAAAAGCTCGAAACACCCGTTACTGTGAAAACAGTATCTGAAGCAAACTGCTATGGCACTCCCGAAACTACCAAGGATCCCATCAAGAAGCTTGCTGCTGATATGCAAGTAACTCTTGTTGCAAAGGAAGAAGGTAACTTTGTAACTTGGGCTGTTATTCAGGATTCTCAAGGTGCTTTGTACTTCGTTCACTTCGACCGTTTGACCCAAGCACAATAATGACATCAACAAAAGGCACTCGCAATTGCGAGTGCCTTTTTTTCTTGGCAATCATATAAAAAAGCCCCAACGCATACAATGCGTTGGGGCTTGGCAGTAGCTGCCAAGAAAGAAAAAGAGAGGGTTACTTTCCTTCTATATACGGGTAAACGTAGGTTCCACCGCCATCTCTGTGGATATAAACAAAGTCAATGTCCTTGACCTCAAGTGGCGGATACCCATTTTCAAAACCGCGTGTCGAATAACACTCCACACGCAAATAAGCACTGTAAAGCTCGTTGCCATAACCAACGCCGTCACTGATTTCCATGCGGACCACAAAGGTTCTGCCCTTGCCGTGAATCACGGTTCCGTCGGCAAGTCCCCAATAGTCCTCGGCAATTCTCTTGGCACGCTCGGGGGAGATGAGGGCATTGTCAACGTATTCGCCCGTTTGCATGTGAACGAGCATATAGCGATAATTTTTCACGCTGTGCAAATGTCGGTGATTCGGGTCTGTCTCTGTGCAAGCATCATAACCACACCAAATATATGCTTCCCAACGCCAGGTAACAAGGTAATATCCATCCTCGTCGGGCTCTT
>JAZRKS010000096.1:0-1829 GCA_045646445.1 Eubacteriales bacterium
GGCAATAATCTTGTCATCCATCTTGCCACCGTCAAGCATGCGCATCACACCAATGGGGTAAACCTGCATCAGCGTCATGGGGTAGATGGACTCGGCACAAAGCACCAAAACGTCCAAGGGGTCGCCGTCATCGGCATAGGTGCGCGGAATAAAGCCGTAGTTGGCAGGGTAGTGCGTGGAGGTGTAAAGCACGCGGTCAAGCTTGAGTAGTCCCGTGTACTTGTCGAGCTCATATTTGCACTTGCTCCCCTTAGGAATTTCAATAACGGCAGTAAAATCATTGGGCTTGATATGTTCGGGGTTGATATCGTGCCAAATGTTCATGTTTTTCTCCTTAAAATTATTTTACGTAATCGAATTCGAAATCGTAGATCGAAACGGTGTGACCGTCACGGCAGCCCTTCTTTTCCAACGCCTCAAATACGCCACCGTTTTGGAGCACCTTTTGGAAGTAGTTGAGAGACTCGTAATTGCTGAAGTTGATTTGACCCATTACGTTCTTAATCCACTCGCCCTCAACGTAGAAGGTATCGTTTTCACGGCGAATGATGGTTTCACGCTCACCGCCAACAACAACGTCCTCGGGAACGTATTCTTTTTCGTAAACCTTAATGGGGGGCAGCTCCTCAAGACGGGTCGCTACGCGACGAATGAGTGCATCCACACCCTCACCGGTTACAGCCGAGATGTAGAAAAGCTCCCAACCGTTTTCTTTGATGAATGCTTCAAATGCAGGTACGTCAACGATCTCGGGGTCAAGAGAGTCGCACTTGTTTGCTACGATAATTTGCGGACGTTCTGCCAATTCGGGGCTGTAACGTGCCAACTCGTAGTTGATCTGCTTGACGTCATCCACGGGATCTCTGCCCTCAAAGCAGGAAATATCCACAACGTGCAAAAGCAAACGGCAACGGTCAACGTGACGGAGGAAGGCGTGACCAAGTCCTGCACCGTCAGCAGCACCCTCAACCAGACGGGGAATGTCAGCCGCCACAAATCCGCTCTCGCCACCCGTGCGAACAACGCCAAGATTGGGGGAAAGGGTAGTGAAGTGATAATCCGCGATCTTCGGCTTTGCCGCAGAAATGCGAGCGAGGATAGAGGATTTACCAACGCTGGGGTAACCGATCAGTCCCACGTCGGCAATCATTTTCAGTTCCAAAATAACCTCGCGCTCCTGTCCCTCTGTGCCGTTTTTGGCAAACATGGGAACCTGACGCGTGGGTGTTGCAAAGTGACGGTTGCCCCAACCGCCGCGACCGCCGCGGCAAGCAATAAAGTCAGCACCGTCGTCCTCGGACATATCGTGAATGATCTTGCCCGACTCCGCATCGCGGATGAGTGTTCCGGGGGGAACGAGGATAACGAGATCCTCGGCAGTTGCACCGTGGAACTTGCCGCCCTTGCCGTCACCGCCGCGCGCCGCTACAAATTTGTGCTTGTAACGGAAGGCCAAGAGGGTATTGGTGCCCTCGTCAACGCGAAAGACCACGTTGCCACCGTGTCCGCCGTCACCGCCGTCGGGACCGCCTGCGGCTACGTATTTTTCACGGCGAAAGGAAACGGCACCGTTGCCGCCGTCACCGGCTTTGATATAAATTTTAACGTTATCTACAAACATACATATACCTCACTTGCGCTCTCGCGCCGAATGCTCTTTACTTATCCGCCTCGTCGCCCTTCATGCGAATGATCAGCTTGATGGGTGTACCCATAAAACCAAAGGTCTCGCGCAGGCAATTTTCAATATAGCGCTGATAGGAGAAGTGGAAGAGCTCAACGTTATTACAAAAGATGACGAATGTGGGGGGAGCAGTCGCAATCTGCGT
>JAZRKS010000097.1:0-5841 GCA_045646445.1 Eubacteriales bacterium
TACCACGGCAAAAGTAACATTTTCCTTGAAAAGCCACCGAAATTTTCAGCCATATCCTGCTGCGGCTACGCCTTGCACTTTCACCTCGTTCTTCACTCGGTGAAAGTTCGACTTCGGTCGGCACTTGTGCCTACCCTTCGCTCAGGATGACATACAGGTTTGATATTTACAATTATCCATTGTAGGGGCGATTTGTGAATCGCCCGCATAAAAACACAAAAACAAAAATTATATAAAAATCTCAAGGAGGAATCGCGTACCATGTTTAAGAAAAAAGAATGCGTTGCCATGCTTCTTGCCGGAGGACAAGGCAGCAGACTTTATGCACTTACCCAAAAAACCGCAAAACCGGCAGTATCCTTTGGCGGCAAATACCGCATCATCGATTTTCCTCTTTCCAACTGCATCAACTCGGGTGTTGATACCGTAGGTGTTCTCACCCAATACCGTCCCTTGCTCCTCAACGAATATATCGGCAACGGACTTGCATGGGACCTTGACCGTCGCTTTGGCGGCGTGCAAATTCTCGCACCCTACCAAGGTCAGAGCGGTGCCGATTGGTACCGCGGAACCGCAAACGCTATTTGGCAAAACATGGAGTTCATCAACCGCTACGATGCCAAATACGTGCTCATTCTTTCGGGCGACCACATCTACAAAATGGACTATGCAAAAATGCTCGAGCAGCACAAAAAGAGCGGTGCCGCTTGCACCATTGCCGTGCTTGACGTACCGATTGAAGAAGCAAGTCGCTTTGGCATTATGAGCACCCGTGAGGATGGTTCTATCTTCAAGTTTACCGAAAAACCCAAGAATCCCGATAGCACCAAGGCATCTATGGGTATTTACGTATTCACCAAGGATAAGCTCGAGGCATATCTGAAGGCCGATAACGATGACCCCGAATCAGCCAATGACTTTGGAAAGAACATCATTCCCACCATGCTCGCATCGGGTGAGAAGATGATGTCCTACTCTTTCGAGGGTTACTGGAAAGACGTTGGAACCATTCAATCCTTGTGGGAAGCAAATATGGACCTTTTGGGCGATGCTCCCGCATTCTCGCTCCTTGACGAGGCATGGAGAATTTACAGCCGTCACTCGGCACAGCCCCCACAATACATCGCAAAGGGTGCGGTTGTTGAGAATGCATCTGTAACGGCGGGCTGCCAAATTTACGGCACGGTAAAGAACAGCGTGCTCGGTGCAAACGTTAAAATCGGCAAGGATGCCGTGGTTGAGGATAGCGTTATTATGAACGATACCACCATTGAGGATGGCGCCACTGTTCGCTATGCAATTCTTGACGAAAAGGTTACCATCGGCAAAAAAGCAACCGTTGGCGCATCTCGCGAGAGCGGTGCCGCTATTGCTGTAGTTGGTGCCGATGTTACCATTCAAGCAGGTGAGGTCGTCGCCCCCGGCGCGATGCTCTCCGAGAATTAAGGAGGTAGAGGACTATGACAGTTGCAGGTTTGATTTTTTCTAACAAGCAAGACCAGGGCTTTCCCGAAATGACACGTCGCCGCACCACGGCAAGCATCCCCTTTGCGTGCCGCTACCGTCTGATCGACTTCCCGCTCTCCAACATGGTCAACTCCGATATCAACACCGTCGGTGTTGTAACGCACTATAACTACCAATCCTTAATGGACCACATCGGTGCCGGCAAGGACTGGGACCTTGCGCGCCGCTCGGGCGGTATTAAAATTTTGCCCCCTTACGTAACCGCTTTTGAAAACCACGCAGCAGGCAAGCTTTACGAGAGCCGCCTTGAGGCATTGATGGGTTCTGTAAACTTCATCAACCGTTGCGGAGCGGACTACATTGTGCTCAGCGATTGCGACGTCATTATGAACATCGACCTTGCCGCCGTTGTTGAAGACCACATTCGCAATGAGGCGTACATTACCATGGTTGCCAAAAAGGTCAACGCCAAGGATGCTCTCTTCGGTCAAAACGCCGACGTACTCAGCATCAACGAGGAAGGCCGCGTAACCGCTCTTTCCTACACCGCTCCCACAAAGGGCAACTACTACGCGCACACCAATTTGATGGTTGTGAGCCGTGCGGATTTGCAAAACATCGTTTCCGATTCCATTGCACATCGCTACACAAGCTTTTCCAACGATATCATCACACGTCAAATCAAAAAGAAGAACATTCGCGCTTATATCTACGACGGTTTCTGTGCATCCGTCAACTCTCTTGAAAGCTATTTCAACGTTTCGATGAAGATGCTCGAGGATGACGTCAGAGCCGACCTGTTTGCCAACCGCGACCGCCAGATCTTTACCAAGGTGCGCAACAGTGCGCCCACCAAGTACGATAGCACCGCAAAGGTTAGCAACAGCATGATCGCCGACGGCTGCACCATTGAGGGTGAGGTAGAGAACTCTATCATCTTCCGTGGCGTACACGTAGGCCGTGGTTCTGTTGTGAAGAATTGCATTCTTTTGCAGGATACCTACATTGGCGACAACGTCAACCTTAACTGTGTAGTAGCCGATAAAAACGTTATCGTCAAAGAGGGCAGAACCCTCTCCGGTCACGAAACCATGCCCTTCTTTATCGATAAGGGAGCAACGGTTTAATAAAGAAGTAAAGTAGAGGTCAACCCTTCCGCCTGCCTGCGGCAGCCACCTCCCCTTGCACAGGGGAGGCTGAACGCAGTTGCCGCAATGATATTAACACAAAGAAAGAATCTCTTTTGGTTAGAAATATTGTCGATGCAAACATTGCTTACATAAAAGCCTCCCCTGTGCAAGGGGAGGTGGCGCGGCGTATGCCGTGACGGAAGGGTTGTTTCTATCTATCCACCCGGAGGGAGGCTTAAAGCAGAAGCCGCGTTGGTGACGGAACAAGTTAGCAAACGGTGATAATTTGAAAGCCTCCCTTGTGTAAAGGGAGGTGCCGAGTGTATACGAGGCGGAGGGATTGTAAAAGGTTGGGATTACCATAAAACAATCCCTCAGTCAGCCTTGCGGCTGACAGCTCCCTTTACACAAGGGAGCCTTTCGAAGTAACAAGCACTATGGTGTTGGGTGTTTTTCGTAAATATTTACTCAAACATTCATAAACGGAGCTTGAAAGAAAGGTAAAAGAAAACTATGAAAAAAATTTTGTTCGTTGGCGCGGAGGCAATGCCCTTTGCCGCCACGGGTGGACTTGGCGACGTTATGGGATCTCTCCCTGCTGCCTTGGCTGCTACGGCAGAGGCAGAAGTCTCGGTCATTCTCCCGCTTTACGGAGCGGTCAATGAAAAATGGCGCGCCGAAATGAAAGAAGAAGCCGTTTTTACGGTCTCTCTTGCTTGGCGTCAGCAATATTGCGGCGTTTACAGCCTCACAAAGGATGGCGTTAAGTATTATTTCATCGACAACGAATATTACTTCAAACGCCCTGCGCTTTACGGATTCTTTGATGACGGTGAGCGTTATGCTTACTTCTGCAAAGCAATTCCCGAGGTTATGCGCCACCTCGATTACTACCCCGATGTTCTGCACGCGCACGATTGGCAAGCGGCTCTCTCGGTTGTTTATCTCAACTGTTTTTATCGCCACATGCCCGAGTTTGCAGGCATCAAAACGGTGTTCACCATTCACAACATCGAGTACCAAGGCAAATACGATCACTTTATTCTCGGTGACGTTTTCGCGCTTGGCGAGGAGCACCGTTCGCTGATGGACTACAACGGCTGCATCAATTTGATGAAGGCCGCCATCGAGTGCGCTGATGCTGTTTCCACCGTCAGCCCCCGCTACGCCGAGGAGATCCAAACTGCCGAATACGCGCACGGTCTTGAGGCTTGCTTGCAAAAGAATGCCCCCAAGCTGCGCGGAATTCTCAACGGCATCGATTACACCTACTACAATCCCGAGGGCGACCCCGTTCTGCTTGCAAGCTTTACGCCCACTGCTATGGACGGAAAAGCCAAGGATAAAACGGCTATGCAAAAAGAGGCAGGACTGCCCGAAAGAGCAGACGTACCGCTGCTTTCCATCATCTCCCGTCTTGCTTCGCACAAGGGACTTGACATTGTTACCGAATGCATTTGGAGCATCGTGCGAGACAATGACGTGCAGCTCATTGTGCTCGGCAAGGGAGAGGAAAAATATGAGCAGATGTTCCTGACGCTGCAAGCGGCATATCCCGAAAAGGTGCGCGCGCTCATCACCTATGACCGCGACCTTTCCAAGCGCATTTATGCGGCAACCGACATCTTCCTAATGCCTTCCAAGAGCGAGCCCTGCGGACTTTCGCAAATGATTGCATCGCGCTACGGAGCCATTCCCGTTGTGCGTGAGACAGGCGGACTCTTTGACTCCATCAAGCCGTTCTGGATGGACGGCGACAAAATAATGGGCAACGGCTTTACCTTTGCCAACTATCGTGCCGATGAATTGAAGGAAAGAACCGAAGCCGCCATCTCCCTTTGGAACACCCCCGATATGCGCGAAAAGCTCGTGCACAAAATTATGACAACCGACTTCTCTTGGAACACGTCTGCACAAAAGTATCTGCAGATGTACGGAGAAGTGTAAAAAACAACAACAAATTAGATATCAACCCTTCCGGCATTTTCTTGCAAAAATGCCACCTCCCCTTGCACAGGGGAGGCCAAGAGGACCGCTCTCGCTTTTTTACTTTGGGGTTTCAATCTTTTTACAACAAAGAGGAAAAACAAAGAAGTTAAGAATACGCCTCCCCTGTGCAAGGGGAGGTGGCGCGAGCTTGCGAGCGACGGAAGGGTTGGCTCAAACAGAAAAATAAAATCCCAACAGATACCCCACGGAGGCCCTAACAAATTATGAATTACAATCCCAACAGTACCGAAGTCAAACAGCTCATCGAGGGCGTTTTGCAACGCCATTTCGGATGCAGTGCAAAGGAAGCATCGCGTGACCAGATATATAAGGCAACCGCGATTACCGTTAAGAATATTTTGAGCGACAAACGCTCCGCCTACAAAAAGAAGGTCAACGAGGCGGGAGCAAAGCGTGTTTATTATATGTGCATGGAATTTTTGCTCGGTCGCTCGCTCAAAACCAATCTTCACAACCTCGGTCTTGCCACTGCATACGAAAAAGCCCTCAAAAAACTTGGCTTCAACCTTGAGGATCTTTATGAATGTGAACCCGATGCAGGACTTGGCAACGGCGGTCTTGGCCGTCTTGCCGCTTGCTTTATGGATTCTCTCTCCTCGCTCGATTATCCCGCAACCGGTTTTTCCATCTGCTACGAATACGGTCTTTTCAAACAAATGATTGTAGACGGCATTCAGGTAGAAACTCCCGACGTGTGGCTGCCGGGCGGCGAGGTTTGGCTCGTTCCCCGCACCGACCGCACCTACAAGGTTCGCTTTGGCGGCAGAGTGCGCGAGGAGTGGAAGCTTGACGGACATTGCGAAATTCTTTATGAGGATGCCGAGGAGATCGAAGCCGTTCCCTACGACATGATGATCTCGGGCGCGGATAGCTCCGCGGTCAGCCAGCTCCGCCTTTGGAGAGCAAGAAACATTCAAAAATTCGATATGCGCCTCTTTACACAAGGACAATACACCCAAGCGCTTGAGCAGAGCACAAATGCCGAAATTATCTCCAAGGTGCTCTATCCCTCGGATAATCACACCGAGGGCAAGCTGCTTCGTTTGTCACAACAGTATTTTCTTGTTTCGGCATCGATTCAAAGCATCATCCGCGACCATATGGCGGTGTACGGAATGCTTGACAATCTGCCCGAAAAGGTGGCTATCCACATCAACGATACGCACCCCGCACTTTGTATTCCCGAACTGATGCGCATTCTTATCGACGATTATTTCTTCTCGTGGGAGCGCGC
>JAZRKS010000098.1:0-4048 GCA_045646445.1 Eubacteriales bacterium
GCCAGCGTGCATTAAAAGAATTTAGTTGCAAAGGCTCCTTCCGTCATTTTCTTGCGAAAATGCCACCTCCCTCTCGGAGGGAGGCTCAAGTTAGTTCCACCGTTCAAATTTATCTGCATTTATCATAGAACCGTTATCGCGCGAAGCGAAACAAATGAAGTGACAAAACATTATTCTTCCTCGTTTTCGCGCCACGTGGGGTCAAATTCGCGCAACATGCCGTGGGCTTTGGCATCTACCACGGCGGTAGCAAGAATCTCGTCGGCACCGTATTCTACGTCCTCTACGGTCGCATAGCGGTAGAGCGTGTTAAGCGCGCCCGCGCGACTGTTGGGGATGTGGAAGGTGATGCGCTTTTTGCCCTCGTGAAGAATGGATTGCATTTCGTCAAGCAAACGCTCAATGCCCTGCCCTGTTTTTGCCGAAACGGCAACCGTGTGCACGTTCTCGGCGGTCTTGCCGGGCATCCAAGGGTCGCTGATGCCAAGGTCGCATTTGTTAAAGACGTAAAGCGTGGGCTTGCCTGCGGCACCGAGCTCTTCAAGAAGCTCTTCGGTGACTTTTACTTGCTCGGGATGTTCGGGGTCGGAGACGTCAATGACGATCATGAGCGCATCGGCATAAACCGCCTCATCGAGCGTGGATTTGAATGCGTGCACAAGATGGTGCGGCAGTTTGCGAATAAAGCCGACGGTGTCGGTAAGCAGAACGCTATCTCCGCTTGGCAACTCAAACTTGCGCGTGGTGGGGTCAAGCGTTGCAAAGAGCTTGTCCTCGGCAAGAATGCCCGCATCGGTCAAGCGGTTGAGCAGCGTCGATTTGCCTGCATTGGTGTAACCGACGATTGCGATTTTGGGGATGCCGCTGCGGTCGCGTGCGGCGCGCATGGTCTTGCGGTTGCCTTCCAGCTCGCGCAGCTCTTCTTCAAGAGCGACAACGCGACGGTGCATGTGACGGCGGTCGGTTTCGAGCTTGCTCTCACCGGGGCCTCTCGTGCCGATGCCACCGCCAAGACGGGACATTTCAACACCGTGACCCGTCAGACGCGGTGCGGTATATTTGAGCTGTGCCAATTCAACCTGCAATTTACCCTCGCGGCTGACCGCGTGGAGTGCGAAAATATCAAGAATAAGCATCGAGCGGTCGATAACGCGCACGTTATCACCAAGCTCCTCTTCTAAATTGCGGATTTGCGAGGGGGCGAGCTCTTCGTCAAACACAACGAGCTCTACCTCATTATCCTCGCACAGCGCGGCAATTTCGGCAACCTTACCCGAGCCGATGAGCGTACGGGGGTTGGGTTTATCCATATTTTGTATCACCTTTGCAAAGCAAATGCCGCCTGCCGTATCGAGCAGACGTTCAAGCTCGCAAAGACTTTTTTCGAGTTCATCGGCCTCGCGTTGATTGGTGCAAACACCGACCAAAATCGCGCGACTTGCCTGATATTCCATAAAAAATGACCTCCGTGTAATAATCAATACCGATGGCTTCGGTATCGGTTATTCTTCATGTAGAATCTCTTTTACTGTGTGATCTATGTAATCGCACACACCTCTAAAATTATCGTGGATTTCATCATTGGGGATTCTAACAACCCGTATTCCATAGCCTTTTAGATGATTTGTGCGTTCTTCATCGTATTTTCGGCTTTGCTCGGAGTAGTGTCCCGATCCATCAAGTTCGACAACGAGTTTTGCTTTTGCACAATAAAAATCCACAATATATCTGCCGATAATTTTTTGTCTATAAAATCTCACAGGGTAAGTATGCAAAAAATCATACCAAAGATGTTTTTCTTCTTTTGTCATTCTTTTTCGCAACATATTTGCAACGGATACAAGTTTTGGATTATGTTTGTTCTCCATTCATTTCCCCCATTTACGAAGATTAAGTTAGATTTCAACCCTTCCGTCATTTTCTTACGAAAATGCCACCTCCCCTTGCACAGGGGAGGCTTTCGCGATGTACGCGAAGCAAATCGAGTTCGCTAACAAACCCAATCCACATTTAATTTAATCACTGAAAGTATTCAACCCTTTATTCAACTTTTTAAACAATTCATCCTTGATAAATCAACGTTGCCGAGCGAGAATGTTTCTCCAAAATAGTAATCAAAATCAATTTTATCGTCTGCCAATCCTAAATATCTGATAAGCTTCGCTTCTCGTACTTGTCCCCAAAGCTCTCCTAAAAACAAAAGTGCTTTCATTTTGTTTTTTGAATTTTTATAGATGTTCAAACCGTAAGTTTTTCGAAGAGACTCCGCCCCGACATTCTTTTTTATATTTACAGCTTCTGAGGCAACATTTAAAATATGCCCCCAAGCCGCCAATGTTACAATTTGATGTTTTCTCGAAAGGAACATTGCATCTTCCGCATTAGCGTTATAACATAAGTTGTACTTTCTTCTATATGCTGAAAGAAGAAATTTAATATTGGGACTTAGCGGGATATAAATAATCTCATCTTGGTGAAATCGTCCTAGCTCCATCTCGTATTTTTTAGGAGTATCATTCTCATCAAATAAATCCCTATATCTCAAAGACAAAAACTCACTTGGTCTAATTGGCAAATTTATACCTAGCACAAACATCACTAAATTTCTAAAACGAATTTGTTCTTGGTTATAGTTTTCGGCATTATTTATTTCATTAATAAAGTAACTAATAATCAAATCAACTTCTTGACTATCGAAACCCTCTACAAAAGATGAAACGCCCTTTTCCTTGTTGGTTTTCCTCTTATCTACAGAACCATCTTTATTATAACGAACTTCTTTTTGTGTAGTATATCCCTTTTTGAAATTGATCGAACGTAAAAAATGCGCTGGTAATGGACCTCTATACATTTTCCATTTGTCATCAAATTCAACACTTTTAGGTATTTCAGTGGTATCTAACACATTAAAGAAATAATGCTCTGTACTTTTATATTTGTTTATGTAGTATATTTCCTTTATTGACATATCGGCTTCTGTCTTGCAAGAAATAAACTGTATTTTATGTACCATTGCATAACATTCGTTTGGTAAGTGTAAATGCCCTGCAAACCTAATTTCCAAATCTTGTCTTGATTTACCTACATAAATAACATTTTGAGCCTTGTCTAAAAATCTATATACGTAATACATACTCTATCCTTAAACATCTTAATTCGTTATGTCAAGTTCAATGCTGCCTCAATTTTTTTGCCTATAAGACATATCCACACTATGCGCTCGCGACCATGCTTTTGCCGCTTCCGTTTGTGTCCAATCTATATTTGCTTCAGCAATAATTCTCTCATACTCGGCTTTGCTTTTTTCTTCTTCAGGTCGCAATCCGGGTCTAATAGAATACAACTTCAATATATCCAATTGAATTCTCGCATGCTCAACCTTCATCTCTTCGGGAGTAAGATTATATTTACCTTGATCAACCCACTTTATCGCATCGTAAGCAGAATAGTCACGTACATCCTTTTTGTAAAGAACGCTGTTTTCAATAATAACCTTGTTCGTTTTAGGATCACGATGAGGTTGAGGATATGCATCCGTGACTGATTTAGGTATGTAATATCTGCCTTGCTTAGCATATTTCAATCGTTGTTCTGCAGAAACCCCATTCATCAAATCCTGATGCATCAATTCTTTATTCGCCCAATTTTCAGCAGGAATAGTAGGTTCACACTTCTCTTTTATTCCATCAAAAAGCATAGATAATATTGCAAAAATCCCACCTCGTCTCATTATTGTCTCCTTTATAAATTCGTTAGATTATATCAACAAACCGTCGCTTTTTATATATTATATCACAAATCTCGACTATTTCCAAACTTTCCACAAACAATCTCCTCCATCGGCAAACAAATGCTTTGTTAATCTCTTTTCGCTTTATCGCGCATATCCGTCATTTCATCGAAAG
The DNA here is from genome assembly GCA_045646445.1 of Eubacteriales bacterium. Lineage (GTDB taxonomy): Bacteria > Bacillota > Clostridia > Oscillospirales > CAG-272 > UMGS1865. Next base: position 3,906 of record JAZRKS010000098.1, read on the forward strand.
CAACCTTGCTTCTTAGCCTCCCCTGTGCAAGGGGAGGTGGCGTGCGATAGCACGACGGAAGGGTTGGTTGTCTCTTTTTTGCAAGAGAGCACTACGAATTTGAAAGAAAAATGGGCAAGCTGACACGCAGCCTGCCCTTTTTG
>JAZRKS010000099.1:0-2634 GCA_045646445.1 Eubacteriales bacterium
AGAGGCATACCGGTTCTTACGTATTCAGCGATGCAAGCAAGGGTGGTTACGTTCATAACAATGCAACCGACATCAAGAGGAAGTTTTCCTTCCGGAACAACTTTTCTGGTGGTGTTGTAAATAAGAACTTTCTCACCGCCCTGAGGATATGCAGCGGGCATGGGTTTAACAACGATTGCGCTGTCTTTTTTGGAAAGTTCCTGCATTGCTTTGATTGCCTGGGGTTTGTTATCTTCGATACCGATGATAACTTTCTTTACGCCGAGATATTTTTCGAGAAGCTGGATGCCTTCAAAAATATCGTCTGCTCTGTCGGTCATGGTAAGGGTATCAGCGGTGATGTAGGGTTCGCATTCTGCGCCGTTGAGCACAACTTCTTCAACTTTGGAAAGATCCTTTACGGAAAGTTTTACAAAGGTGGGGAAGCCTGCGCCGCCGAGACCGACAATTCCGCTTGCGCGGACTGCTGCTACGAATTCATCGTAATTGGTAACAACAGGGGGAACAACACTTTCGTGGGGACGCATTTCACCGTCGGATTCGATGGTGATGGCGGTCATGGTGCCGCCGTTGCTGTTTGCCATGGTGTCGATTTTTTTAACGGTACCGGAAACGGAAGCATGAACAGGTGCGGAAATGAATCCGACAGCTTCGCCGATTACCTGACCGACGCCAACGGTATCCCCTACGTTAACAACGGGCTTTGCGGGAGCACCGATGTGCTGTGCCATGGGGATAACTACGGTTTTCGGAATAGGCATACGTTCCGGGTGGCAGTCAGCGGTGTGCTTTCTGTGGGGAACGTGAACGCCTTTAATGCCGAAAAGGGACATGGACAAAAACCTCTTTTCTATTTCTGCGTTCTTTGGTTTGTTTATTTTTTGACATATATAGTCAATTCTAAACCGAGTATATTATATTACAACATATATTTAAAAGTCAATCAGCAAATACTACTTATTATAACATTTTAACAGATTTTTTTTGGGAATTTCGACAAAAGGGGATTTGGGAATTTGTGGGAAAAGACGGAAAAAGGAGATCTGTTTCCGCTTTTTGTAAAAATGTCTCAAATTTGTCCTAAAAACCAGAAAAAATATGTTTTTTTGCGATAAAATGTTAACATTATGCTTGACAAACCGAAAATCTGTGACTATAATATATGCTGAATTACGGCGTAAAGCTGTAATAAAAAAAGAAAAAATTGAAAGTTGGGAGTATTTATTATGAAAAAACTTCTCGCAATGCTTCTCGCACTCGTAATGGTTCTTTCCTTCGCAGCTTGCGGCACCACCGAAGAGCCCGTTGAAGAACCCACCGATGCACCTGTAGAAGAACCCACCGAAGAACCCACCGAAGAACCCGCTGAAGCAACCTACACCCTTGGTCTTGGTACCGTTGTTTCTCAGACTGTTGGCGACAAAGCACAGGTTGACGCAACCTTCGCTTCTGTTGTTCTCGACGCTGAAGGCACCATCGTAGCTATCGACCTCGACGTTGCACAGTCCAAAGGCGTTAAAGACGATGCTGGTGTTTACACCGCTGAAGGTTTCGACGCAAGAACCAAAACCGAAAAAGGTCCTGACTACGGCATGACCGTTGCATCTCCTATCGGTGCTGAATGGGACGCTCAGATGGCTGCTTTCGAAGCATGGGCTCTCGGCAAAACCGTTGAATACGTAACCGGCGTTGAACTCGTTGAGCACAACGGCCACAACGTAGCAATGAACGAAACCGACCTTTATGCTGGCTGCACCATGGATATCTCTGCATTCCAGGCTGCTCTTGCAGACGCACTCAACAACACCGTTGAATTCACCACTGCTGAAGAATTCAAACTCGGTCTTGGCGTTGTAACTTCCTGCTCTGTTAAAGAAACTTCCATCGAAATGTACACCGACTACGCTGCAGTAGTAACTGTTGGCGACGTTGTTCTTGCTGCACGTCTCGATGCAATCCAGCCCAAAATCGGCCTTGAAGCTGACGGCACCACCACCGGCATTGAAGATCTCAGATCCAAATATGCTAAAAAAGAAGACTACGGCATGACTGTTGCTTCTCCTATCGCTGCTGAATGGTACACCCAGGCTGACGCATTCTGCGCATACGTAGTAGGCAAAGTTGCTGCAGACCTCGAAGCTATCGAACTCGTAGAGCACAATGGCCACATGGTAGCTCTCAACGATGCTGACCTCTATGCTGGCTGCACCATGCAGGTAGGTTCCTACATCGAAGCAACCGTTAAAGCAATCGGTTACGCTGACTAATTTCTAATTAGCCAAAACATAAAGGGGGATTTTTAATCCCCCTTTTATTTTTTATATTGCAAATATGTGTGAAATATGCAAAAATATAATAAGAACGTTTTATTTGCGTAAAATGCTGTTATTATAGTTTTGAAACCCGATTTTTATAAGGAGGAACAAATGAAAAAACTTCTCTCGCTTTTGCTTGCCATGCTCATGGTGCTCGGAATTTCCGGCTGTGCTCAAACCGAACCGGAAACACCGGAAGAACCGCAAAAACAGAAATTCACAAAATCATTTATTGATTATTTCGATACTGCTTCCACCATTGTCGGTTATGATTATTCCCAGGAAGAATTCGACGAAAAGATCAAAGTAATAGAAGAAC
>JAZRKS010000100.1:0-3457 GCA_045646445.1 Eubacteriales bacterium
CTCTCAAGCAAGGGTGACCATTGCATCCAAGGCCCCGACAGTTATTATGATGGGCAGCTGGCAGGGGGCTGGGAAAACGACCCACGCAGGCAAGCTTGCGGGAATGTATAAAAAGCAGGGCAAACGTCCGCTTCTGGTTGCAGGTGACGTCTACCGTCCCGCAGCAATCAAGCAGCTGCAAGTCGTTGGTGAAAAACTGGATATCCCCGTGTTCACCATGGGCGACAAGGTCTCTCCCGTAGAGATTGCAAAGGAATCCATCAAATTTGCAAACCAAAAGGGCTATGATATGGTATTCATCGATACCGCAGGTCGTCTGCAAATCGACGAGGTACTTATGGATGAGCTCAAAAATATCAAGGCAGAGGTCAACCCCGATGAAATTCTTTTGACCGTTGACTCTATGATCGGTCAAGAATCCGTCAACGTTGCCGAAACCTTTAACAACCTGCTCGACATCACGGGTGTAATTCTCACAAAACTCGATGGCGACACCAGAGGCGGTGCTGCACTTTCTATCCGCTACGTTACGGGCAAGCCCATCAAGTTTGTGGGTATGGGCGAAAAGCTCGATACCATCGAGCCCTTCCACCCCGACCGTATGGCATCGCGTATCCTCGGTATGGGCGACGTGCTCACCCTTATCGATAAGGCACAGGCGGCTTATGACGAAAAGCAGGCGGCGGCGCTGGAGCAAAAGATGCGTCAGCAGACCTTCACCTTGGACGATTACCTCGATCAGCTCGGTCAGCTCAAAAATATGGGCAACCTCGAGCAATTGATGGGTATGATGCCCGGTGTAAAGCCCGGTGCGATGAAGGACCTCAAAATTGACGAAAAGGCAATGGCACACACCGAGGCGATCATCCACTCGATGACCAAAGCCGAAAGAGAACACCCCGACATGATCAATGCATCTCGCAAAAAGAGAATTGCGGCAGGCTCGGGTACCTCGGTCGAAGAGGTCAATAAGCTTCTCAAGCAATTTGAGCAAATGCTCAAAATGATGAAGCAGTTTACCAACATGGGTAAAACCAAGCAAGGTAAGAGAATGCTCGGTAGAATGAAGATGCCTTTCTGATTTCACCGTTCATGATAAATCAAGAAAAACAAAAAATAAAAATATTTTTTAATTTATGGAGGAAACAAACCATGGCAGTAAAAATGAGACTGAGAAGAATGGGTATGAAGAAAGCACCCTTCTATCGCGTAATCGTAGCAGACAGCCGTTCTCCCAGAGACGGTCGCTTCATCGAGGAGATCGGTTACTACAACCCCCTCACCGAGCCCGCTGAGATCAAGATCGACGCAGAAAAGGCAAAGAAGTGGATCGCTAACGGCGCACAACCCACCGAAACTGTTAAGTCCCTGCTGAAAAAGAGTGGCATCGTTGACTGAGCCGTCCGATAAGGAGACACAGCACTATGATTAACCTTCAAGAAACACTTCTTAACATTGCCAAAGCAATCGTCGATTCTCCCGATGAGGTTAAGGTGGTACAGGAAGAGGATGAAAAGACCATTACTCTCACCCTCTCCGTAGCTCCCGACGATATGGGTATGGTAATCGGCAGACACGGTAAGATTGCAAAAGCAATCCGTTCCGTAATGAAAGCCGCTTCCGTCAATAGCGGCAAAAAAGTATACGTCGACATTCGCTAAAATGTCCACAAAAAACGTGAGGAATCCCCACAAAAAGGGAAGACCTCACGTTTTTTGTTTTGGGGCGCGTTTTTTGGGGGAACTTTTTTCGCGAAAAAACTCCCCCCAAGCCCCCTCAAAAAAGCACTTGCAAAAATATTCTAAATATGAGTTGATTCTGTACAAACAGACAGTCGGCGCGAGGTAAACCTCGCTTTTGCTGCCGCGAGCGGCTAGGGTAGCGAAGCGGCGTGAGCGGAATGAATGACAGTCCTGTGGACTGTCAGAACGCGAACGGGACCGAGCCGCAGCGAGACCCACTAACCCTATCCGCTAAGAGAGTTGTTTGAAAACGTAAGATTGATTGATAAATGTTCTCTTAGCGAATACTGATTATTCCGCAATACTTTTTGCTTCTTCGAGCAAAGCGAGGTAGCGTTCTTCGTTGCGAACTGAATTGAACCATTCCCAGCCGGATGTGGCTTCCATTATTTGAGCAATGGGAGGAGTCGAGAACGCGATGCCGAGCAGATGAGGCAGTGTTTTTCCATTGGGCAAAGCAATGTGGAACTTGTTTTTCACGGCTTTTGTCTCACCGTAAAAGGTGCTGTTGCCAAGGTCAATGCTCTGACCGTCGGGAATACTTTGATACTGTTTTGCAAGGCCGATCGCTTTTTCGATATGCTCGTATCCGCGCTCCGTTTCACCCACCGCAAAAAACGCCGAGGAAAGTCGCATATAGGCAAGCGCATATTCGGGCAGCCACCCATCGGGGATGGTTTGTGTCTCACAAACGTCGGATGCAGTATCCAAAAAACGCAGATACATCTTGTTCCATTCCAAAGCCTGATCGGGAAAACCGCGATAGTTTCGGTTTTCTTGAACGGTGTGCAGCATATGGGCAGTGGACAGAAAATTATTGGCGTGCTGGTACATTACCAGCTGCTTTTTGTCTCCCATCAATTTGTATCGCTTTTGATAAACCTCGTATCGTTTCTCGTGCCAAAATGTGGTATCCTTGTTGAGCCAAAAATTGATTTCATCCTCGGGGCAGATCATGCAAACAGATTGAATAGCACTGCGGCGCATAACACTGTCTGTGCATTCCTTCAAAAGACGCTCACAAAGCTCATAAACCAACGGTTTATAGTTGTCGAGCTTATCGCGGTGATTGGTCACGATTTCGCGCATAAGAGAGTTGGCAATATGCCAATTGCGTGGATATTTTTGATTGTATTTTAATGCTAACTGAAGAGCTGCATCCTTGTCAAGTGTTGGATGAACTCTAAAATAATTCTTTTTAATATCCTCTTTTGCGCTAATTTCATCATTTCCAATCAGCTCATCTACCGTAATTTCAAAATAATTCGCAATAGAGGGCAAGAGAGTAATGTCGGGGTATCCATCGCCGCACTCCCATTTTGAAACAGATTGAGAGGAAACACCTAACGCTGTTGCCAGAGCATCCTGTGTTAATTCACGTTCTTTGCGGTACTTCTTAATTTTTTGTGCAATCATCAGTTCCATAAATTTCTCCTTTCTAAAAACCTGATTTTGTTTTCTGCAACGATGGGCCCTATCGTCATTATTATGATATCACAAACAAATATGAATGTCAACAACCGCGTTTTTGAGAATTTCACTACGATAAGTGGTTTTTTTCTAAAAAGAGTGGGAAACAAGAAACAAAAGCGGGCGACCAAGGTCGCCCATATTTGTTTCTATTCAACTCTCTTAGCGCGCGGGGTCTCGGTGGGTCTAAGTCGGAGGCCAAGCGGGCTTAGGAAGACAACACTTGGAACCAACTCCCTGGGTTC
>JAZRKS010000101.1:0-5053 GCA_045646445.1 Eubacteriales bacterium
CATGCCCTCGGTCAGCCCCTCTGCTTTAAGCTTTTCAATGCATTTTTCTTCATCAAAAAAGAGGGAACAGCTTGCCAACATCAATGCGACAACAATGATAACACTTGTGATAGATAATACCTTTTTCATTTTTGTGATCTCCTTTTTATGTGGTGTGTTTATTATAGCACATTTTTTCTGTTTGTCAAGTTTTTTTATTTTAATGATTGTTATGCATCTCTGCAATCGCCGCGATGTCCTCGGCGGTGAGGTAACCGTTTTCAAACGCCTCGGTCAGGGTGTAAAACTTGTTGTTGGGGCACAGGGCAACAATGCGGTTTCCGTCTCTGTAGTGGATAACGGTGTCGCCAATTTCCTCTTGCCACAAATATGCATCGTAACCGCTTGTGTCAAGCATGGCAACAATCGCACCGCTTGCAAACTTGCCATAGTAGTGTCTGACGTGAACGAACGGGGCATCAAGGTTTTGGCGGTAATAGGTTTCCATCAAAACCGCGTAATTCCAATCGGGCAAAAAGCCGTCATAGGTCTTGAAATGAACGTACGTTTCACACGCGGGCATCTCGAAGGTGAACTCCCAATAAAGACCGTCAACGTCTTGATAATCGGTGATCTCTTCACCGTTTACAAAGAACAGAAAACCAACGTCGGTCGCCATGCTGATTTTGACAGAAACGATCTCTCCCGCATAGTAGGTGTGCTTCAATTCTTCATAGAGCCAATCGGGGGCATTCATCATCAAGCTATAATATTGCTTAACGCCCACCATATACGCGCAAGCGTCACACAATCCGTCGTTGTCGTGGTCGTAATGAAGCTCGGCCATATCAAGGGAAGGGCAGCCGCAGGTGTACTCGTACCAGTGCGCGACCTCGCCACAGCCCCATCTGCCCGTATGCTCGTGCTCGACGGCTTCAATCGTAATTTCAATATTGCCGTAAGGCATAATAAACGCGTAGATCCATTGGCCGTCTATCTCCTTGACCTTGGGGATCTCGGTGCCTGCGGCGATGAATTTGAGGTCTCCGCTCTCGGGGGCTTTAACGGCGATTTCAACCAACGAGCCGCGCCAATGGGATGCGTGCATACCCGAAACAAGGTGCTCGGTGCCCTTGACGACGGTATAAGAGAATTTATCCGGCTCGGTGCCGTAGCCGTAGCCCGAGCGTTCTTTTTCGCCGCAACGCTTGCAGGTGCGAATGGTGGTTGTGAACACCGTGCCGGGCACGGGATAGGTCATCTCGTCAAAATTGTGACCGTGATAGCAGGAAAGAAACTCCGATTTGCCAAGCAGGTCGGGGAAGGACATTTCAACCGTGTAAGGCTCATCAACGTTTTTGGCGGTGGCATCATTCCGTTTTAAAAGGACGTGTGTAGGATTTTGAATCTCTGTTGCACCGTCGGAAGATGCGTCGCTCAGTGGAATTTTGGAAAAAACGAACAATCTCTCACTATCCTTGATGTAGGGGATGTCATCCACATCAAGAGAAGCAAATTGATATCTTTTCATGGGAAGAAACATTAAGTATTGATCGTTGTTGCCGCAGTGGAAGCCCTTAACGGGGAATTCCTCTTTTCCACGCAAATAGGCGGCAATGAGCTCGGCGTAGTCCTCATACTCGGTGCGCGAGAGGTTGAGGTAGAGGATATTCTTTTCGGGGTCAAGGTATGCGCCCTCAAGCTTGGGCACGGGGAAATCGGCAACGCCGCGTTCTGTGAGATATTCTTCATCAAAGAACGTTTCGGAAATCTTGCCCTCTGTCCACGGAGTTTTGTCCCAAAACCGAAAGAGGAACACGCAGGAAGAGAGCGTGCCGCACAAAACGGCAACGAGTAAAAGTGCGAATAAAATTCTTGTTTTTTTCATAATATGCCTCCTTGTAAATGAGTGGTTGTGAAAATAAAAATCAACCCTTCCGTCTGCCTGCGGCAGCCACCTCCCCTTGCACAGGGGAGGCTTTTATGCAACGAGATTTGGCACAAAGGTGTTTTGTCTAGGCACCCTTGTGTAAAGGGAGCTGTCAAATGCCGCAAGTGCATTTGACTGAGGGATTGTTTTTTTGGGTTGCAAAACATTTTACAATCCCTCCGTCTCGCTGCGCGAGCCACCTCCCCTTGCACAGGGGAGGCTTTTTATGCAACGAGATTTGGCACAAAGGTGTTTTGTCTAGGCTCCCTTGTGTAAAGGGAGCTGTCAAATGCCGCAAGTGCATTTGACTGAGGGATTGTTTTTTTTGGTTGCAAAACATTTTACAATCCCTCCGTCTCGCTGCGCGAGCCACCTCCCTTTACACAAGGGAGGCTTACATGAGACGAACTCAAAGCGTGATTAATCAACTATGTTATACAAAGGCTCGAACATTTCCTTTTCGTAGGTTGTGTAGTGAAGCTTTCCGAACTGCTCCGATTTGAGCCAGCGCGTTTCGCCGTGAATGAAGCCGAATAGCCAAAGCAGAACGTTATATTTTTGCTCCTTGGTGGCGGTGTATGCTTCATTGTTGGTGTTATAACGGTTGATGTGGATATAATTTTTGTCGGGGTTTTCGGGGTCCTCGAACATCAAGCTGCAACAAATACCCTCTTCGAGATAAACGGGATCCTCGTGCAAATGGTGCTCCATTGTGTAGCCCGCATTCTCATACGCCGCAATGATGTCCTCGCAGGAGGCATCATCGGCGTTTTTAGGAGCGGTGCAAGCGAAAAGCGAAAAGGTGAGGGAAAGCAAAAGTAAGATTGAGATGACGCGTTTCATAAAATGTCCTCCTTCTGTTTTTTGGGCCGGGGGTAAATTTATTATACCCCCCCCGAAAAATGTCAATAGGTTTTACAAAAAAGTTTTCAAAAAGGAATGTCGTGCATCCTTATTATACCACGTTTTACCTCTTTTTGCAAGAGGGCTCAAAAACACAGTTTTTGAGGGGCTCACTCTATATCTCGCCATTCTTGCCAAAAGGTTACACTCTGTGTAAAAAAGAAGGGGAAATTTCAAAAAGAAATTTCCCCTTTGCTGATTGGTTATTGATTGGGTTGCTTCAAAATTACAATACGGTTATCGAGGCGATCAACAATTGTGTAACCCTGTGCGGTGTATGCCGCCAAGAACTTTTCGTAGTCTGCGGTGTAGCGCGCATCAAGGACAACGTATTCGATGTCGGGTTTGTTGCCGTGGTAATAGACCTCATAAATCTCGTCTCTGTCAGCTATGTGAGACAAGAGGAAGGCGGATGCGGCAACCGATGCGTCCTCAGGAACGGCATCCCCCAAAAAGGTCTCCATTTCTTGGTAATAGTCCTTGCTTTCTTTCCAGCTTTTGATGCGCGGACCGATCAGGGGTACAACGGCAATGAGATAAGAGCACAAGCAAGCCGCTGCGGCAACCGAAAGGAGCGTGCGGCGCACGTTGGGAACCTCAATTTCGGGCAGATTCTTCAGCATTGCGTAAATCAGAAATGCCGCAACACCAAAGTGGTATTGAAAGCCGATGCGAGGCTGATAGGGGTACATGGTGAGCAGGTTGATGAGCATAGGAGCGACCAGCAACCAGCGAGAGGGCTTTTTGGTCACAAAGGGCAGCATTCCAAGGGGCAGGAGCATATAGATGACGTACATCACCTTATCCCACTTCAAATCCTTGTCGGCAAACATTTGTGTCAAAAGGTAACCGGGGTTAACAAGAATGGTTTTGATAGCACCCACCAAACCGTCCTCGGTGTTGTAAATGAGGTTGTCATAGCGGTTGCTCATCATGCCCGTTCCGGTGGTTTCCAAAAGGTATCCGCACAAAAGGAAGTATCCAACCGCCATGGCGGCAAGAACAGAGCCGTGCAGATATTTCTTTTCGCTGACCAGCAAAAACAAAGCAAAGAACAAGAGATATATAGCTGCGTCCTCTTTGACCGAAAGTACCAAAATCGCACACACGTACATGGGAATCGGCTTTTTGATCTCGTAAAAATAGAAGGTCAAAAGCAAAAAGAGGGGCAAAAAGCAGTTCTCGTGCAAATCAAAGGAGCAGCCCGTGGTGATTACGGGGAAGAATGCATAAAGCATTGTGCAAAGCACCGTGGTGTGGTTGGGGAGCTTAAAGTGCCGTGCCAACAAAAACACGGGAATAACACCTGCCGCAAGCACAACCGCTTGACCGATCTGCAGAGTTAGGGGAGAGGGGAACAGACAGTAAAAGGGAAGCAGGAGATAGTAAACAGGGGAGATGTGCACGGCAAAGTGCGAGAGCAGCATATCACGCTCGCAGGTCACCATTGCAAGGCCGGTTTCTTTCATGTTGTGGAACATGTTGCACCAAATTCCAAAATCAAAGTTGGGCGAGGCAAAGGTCTTGTAGCGCAGCACGCCCATCAGCGCAATGCCGCCAAAGCAAGCAAGCCCGGCCAGTGTTGCAAGAATTATTGCAACCGGGGTGTGCATTTTGAGGTATTCCCACACGTTTGCGAGCCGATTGACGCAATAAACCACAAACAGAGAATAGACCAAAATGGCAGAGATCAAAAACCACTCGCGGTTGGTAGCGGGTGCAAACGCGCACCAATAAACGATACACGTAGTAGAACCAAAGAGCAAAAACAGGGCGTCTGTGTTGATTTCCTTCAACATTGCCAAGCAGGAAAACAATACAAAGAACCCAAGCATCATAATAGCCATACGCGAAAGGTCAGCATCCTGCATCCACGAGAGCTGTGCATACTCGCCCTTGTCGCCAAGCGTGGTAACAATAAAGCAACACCACGAAAGAATCAAACGGCAAGCAATTCGTTCAAATCCAAATCCATTTTTCAGCCGCGTTAAAAAGCCATTCATAAAATCGGTCTCCTTTCTTTGATTTTGTTTTGTTAGGATTAGGGAATTATTGAATTCCCGTATGTCCAAAGCCGCCGGCACCGCGCTCGGTTTCGTCAAGCGACTCGACTTCAAGGAAAGCCGCAGTAGCAACGGGCAAAAACATCATTTGCGCAATTCTGTCGCCACGGTGAACCTCAAAAGGCTCGTCTCCTTTGTTGATCAGGCAAACGCCAATCTCGCCGCGGTAGTCACTGTC
>JAZRKS010000102.1:0-1706 GCA_045646445.1 Eubacteriales bacterium
ATTGTTTAGGTAAGACCTGCCGCGGTTTGTACGGGAAGAACGTCGTTCTCGTGCCAATACTTGCACTTGACAACCTTGGTCTCCTCGCGCCAATCGGTGATGAGGGCGGTTCCCTTTTCGGCTCTCATATAGAAGCGAGGCATTGCAATGAAGTTGTAGGTTCCAACCTCAATGTGTGCCTGCTTGCCGTTCTCAAAGAAGAGCTGAAGCTTGAAGCCGTCGTCAACCTCTTTGTTGGTGATGTTATCGCAAACGCAGTAAACGCTCTTGATGGGTGCCCAATGGTAAACCATCATGATTTGGTCGATGAGGTGAATGCCCCAGTCGTAGATCATGCCGCCGCCGTGCTCCTTCTCTCCTCTCCAGTCGGAGGGAATGCCACGGCTGCCGTGAATACGGGATTCGATGTTGAAAACGTTACCGATCTCGCCCGAATCGTGGATTTTTTGCATTGCGAGATAGTCAACGTCCCAACGGCGGTTTTGGTGAACCGAGAAGCGTACGCCGTTCTTTTCTGCAGCGGCGATCATACGCTCAAGCGACTCCATGGAGAGCGCTACGGGCTTTTCGCAAATAACGTTTTTGCCTGCGTTGAGGGCAGCAACAACAACGTCCTCGTGGTCATCGTTGGGGATAGCCACGGTAATGAGCTCTACGCTCTTATCGTCAAGCAGTGCCTTGTAGGTCGGGTATGCATAAATACCGCGGCTTTCGGCAAGTGCATTTCTTTCGGGTTTGATGTCATAAACGCCGGCAAGCTCGCAAACGTCACTCTTACGCAAGTGCTCGGTGTGCCAGCCGCCCATACCACCGTAACCAACGACGGCAGCCTTCATTTTTTTCATAGCTTGTTCCTTTCGGTCAATACGCGGACTCCCGCTTATAATAGTACATCTATAGTATATAGTACTTTTGTTGCTCTGTCAAGATACTTTTTGCTTTTTGTGCGACAAATATTGCTATATGTCACACTTATATTGCTTTCTATGGGAAAAATATTGCATAAAGCGAAAGACTTTTTTGATGAATTTGAAAAGAGAAAAAATATCGGTTTCTACATCCTTTTTCTTGACATCGTGTTTAATTTATGGTATAATAATTTAGTTAAGATAAAAGTTACCGATTTTTTGGAAAGGATTGGATACAAACGTGCAAAAATCCGAACGTCAAAATCACATTCGCAATTTTTCCATCATTGCGCACATCGACCACGGCAAATCGACCTTGGCAGACCGCATTTTGGAGCACACCCAAACGGTTGCAAAGCGCGATATGGAAGAGCAGATCCTTGACAATATGGATCTTGAACGCGAGCGCGGCATTACCATTAAGGCACGCGCCGTAAAACTGATATATAACGCAAAGGACGGTGAGGCATATACCTTTAACCTCATCGATACCCCCGGCCACGTCGACTTTAACTACGAGGTCTCCCGCTCGCTCAACGCGTGCGACGGTGCCCTTCTCGTTGTAGACGCAACACAGGGCATTGAGGCGCAAACGCTTGCAAATGCCTATCTCGCAGTGGATGCCGACCTTGAGATCATTCCCGTTATCAACAAGATCGACCTGCCCTCAGCAGACGTGGACAAGTGCCGCACCGAGATCGAGGACGTCATTGGCATTCCCGCAGAGGGCTGCCCTGCTGTTTCGGCAAAAACGGGGCTCAACATTGAGGACGTTCTTGAAGCCGTTGTGCGCGATAT
>JAZRKS010000103.1:0-2564 GCA_045646445.1 Eubacteriales bacterium
CAGGCCGTCAAAATCGTCGTCGTCATCCTTTTGGACGGGCTTTTGAACGGGCTTTACAACCTTCTTTACTACGGGTTGTGCTGCGGGCTTTTGTGCAGGAGCAGGTGCTGCTGCAGGAGCGGGAGCCTGTACGGGTGCGGGTCTTGCACTTCTATAGGGAGAATTTTCGTTGGGCTTGAGGTTGCTGATGTTGCGGGTAGCATCCTCGGGCTTCTTTTCAAAGCCGGTTGCAATAATGGTGATTCTCATTTCGTCCTCAAGCTCCTCGTCGAATGCAACACCCCAGATGATGTTTGCATCGGGATTTGCTTCCTTGGAGATCAAGGTAGATGCGAGGTCTACTTCTTCCAAACCAACGTCGGGAGAAACGGAAATGCTGATAAGAATACCCTTTGCGCCCTTGATAGAGGTTTCGAGCAGCGGGCTGGAGATTGCTTCTCTTGCAGCTTCCTCTGCCTTATCCTTACCCGATGCTGCACCTACGCCCATGTGTGCGTAGCCTGCGTTTGCCATAACGCTGGTAACGTCGGCAAAGTCGAGGTTGATAAAGCCGGGGATGTTGATAAGACCGGAAATGCTTTGCACACCGCGACGAAGAACGTCATCGGCAATGCCGAATGCGTTGGACAAAGTGAGCTTGTTGTTGGAAACCTGCTTCAGTCTTTCATTGGGGATTACGATGAGGGAGTCAACGTATTGAGCCAGCTCTGCAATACCTGCTTCTGCTTGCTCGTATCTCTTTTTACCCTCAAAGCTAAACGGCTTGGTTACGATACCAACGGTGAGAATATCCATTTCTCTTGCAGCGCGCGCAACAACAGGAGCCGCACCGGTTCCGGTGCCGCCGCACATACCTGCGGTGATGAATACCATATCGGTACCCTCAAGAATTGCAAGAATATCGACAATGGACTCCTCGGCTGCACGTGCACCGATTTGGGGGTTAGCACCCGCGCCAAAGCCCTTGGTAATCTTTTCACCAATGACGAGCTGACTGGGAGCCTCGGATTTGCGCAGAGCCTGACGGTCGGTGTTGACAGATACGAACTCTACGCCGCGAATGTTGGTTACGATCATGCGGTTGACTGCGTTGTTTCCGCCGCCGCCTACGCCGATAACCTTAATATTGACGCCACATTCCAGGCTATCATCATGTTCAAATGTCATGGTTTTTTTCCTCCGAACTTTTTACAAATCATTATTTTTGGCATTGTTGCCCTACTTGAGGACACAAATTTACACTCTATATAATATAATACAATGTTTTTTTATTTTTTTCAAGTGTTTTTTTGAATTTTTTTTAACTTTTTTCAAATATTTTTCAAAAAATGTCGTACTTTTGGCGAAAAATGTCGCCCTTTGCCAAAAAGTGATCAGTCAAAGAGATTTTCAGCGTTGATTTGTCGCCAAATCGGCTTGGTTGTGTTTGAAACGTCGATGACCGCATAGATATTGTGGTTGATGGGATTTTTGCTCAGCTCCTCTTCCACAAGCGTCAGTTTAACGTTCATATCCTTAAGCGCCCCGATCTCCACGCGAACGGTATCGGAGAGCACAAAGGAGAGTGAAAAGCGATTGGAAAAATCTACGTAGGTGACACGCTCCAAAAGGTTGCGCTCACGCAGTGCATCCAAAAGTTGCGGAACGTAGGAAAGATCTATGCTCGCATCGGCAAACTGAAGTGTTGCACCAACTTGTGCACTTAAAATTTGGGGAAGCTTGACACGCAGAAACGGGGAAAATGTCTCTTCCCCGTTTGCTTTCATCTCCAATACGCGCATAGTGCGGTCTATAGAGAAATATTGATTTTGATACTCGGTATACATGACCGTCGGCTTTTCGACGATTTCGATCTTCACCGTAAAAAAGTTAATACTGATATAAATATCGCTTGCATAAGGATATGCCGCCATAATATCGTCGCAGGATTTTTGCATATTCCAACCAAGCAGCTCGTCACCCGCGGAGATGCCTGCCTTCTCGATGACGTATGCATCGTCATAATACGTATTGCCCTCTACCACGATGTTGTTGATTTTGATGGCAGGGAGAATGAGCATTGCCAATGCAAGCACAAAAATAACTGCGCCGGAAATAAGCATGCCAAGGCGGAGAATGCGCAAAACATTCTCATCGGGCTTTCTTCTTTGCGGTTGTCTCATTTGCTGCTGCATGGGCTCCTCAATGCGAATGCGTGTGGGAGCGTTGTTTCTTGTATTCATGGATTTTGTCGTCCTTTCCTGTTCTTCATTTGCTTGTCAACTTGGCAATATCCTGCCAAATGCGGCTGCAAGCATCCTCTCTTGCAAAGGATGCAATCTTGCTCTCTTGCTCGCGACGAAGCCCCTCGGATGCAAGAAGTTTGCACACAGCGGCAGTAAGTCTTCCCTCATTAAGCTCGATTTCTTCAACTAAAGTTGCGGCACCCGCATCGGCAAGTGCCTTTGCATTTTTGTATTGGTGGTTTTCTGCCACGTTGGGAGACGGGATCAGCACGCACGCTTTTTTCATGAGTGCAAGCTCGGAGAGCGTCATGGCTCCCGCGCGCGCGATCACAAGGTCTG
>JAZRKS010000104.1:0-5071 GCA_045646445.1 Eubacteriales bacterium
TCTTCCTAAGACCGCTTGGCCTCCGA
The DNA here is from genome assembly GCA_045646445.1 of Eubacteriales bacterium. Classification (GTDB taxonomy): domain Bacteria; phylum Bacillota; class Clostridia; order Oscillospirales; family CAG-272; genus UMGS1865. The sequence continues at coordinate 27 of JAZRKS010000104.1, forward strand.
CTTAAAAAACGCAAAATGCAATCTTCGTTTGCCTCTCGGGCATACAATTCGATTCGCACGATTATATTGACGATGCCATTGGGAACGGTGCGGTCTGTATTCTAAGTGACCGTAACCGCATACCAAGAAACAAGCAAGAGGGAATCGCCTATTTGACGTGCGAGGATCCTCGTGCCGCCCTTGCGCACCTGTGGCACGCGTGGTACGGCTTTCCGTGCCGTGACCTTAAAATTGTCGGTGTTACGGGAACAAACGGCAAAACGAGCGTGGCGCATATGCTGCGCACCGTTTTGCGCACTGCCTTTCACACCTGCGGTATCATTGGTACGGTGGGATGTGAGAGTGAGAAGGGGAGTATCGAAACCGTTACCGAGTCGGGGCTTTCCAATTTGACCACCCCCGATCCACGCGATCTTTACCGTATCATGGCGCAAATGCGCGACGAGGGCGTCGAATACGTTGTTATGGAGGTCTCCTCACACGCACTCGCACTTGGAAAGCTTGCCCCCATTACTTTCGAGGCGGCAATCTTTACAAATTTAACGCCCGAGCATCTCGATTTCCACAAAACGATGGAGTCTTACGCCACCGCAAAAGCAAGCCTGTTCCAAAAGGCAAAGGTCGGTGTTTTCAATGCCGATTCTCCTTACTGTGAGCGCATGCTGCAAAGTGCTACCTGCCGCGCAGTTACTTGCACCGCAAAAGAAAAGAGTGCCGGCTACAGTGCCGACGAGATCGAAAGCCGCTCCCAAAACGGTGTGGCTTACCGTCTCTCCTCGGCACGAACAAGATTGCGCATCGCCTGCCCGATCGCAGGGGAGTTCACCGTTATGAACTCTATGCAAGCCGCCGTTTGCGCATTGGAGCTTGGTTGCAGTCCTGCCGCCATCAAAACCGCACTCGCCACAATGGGCGGTGTAAAGGGGAGAATGGAGCGCGTACGACTCGGGCTCGAAGCCGATTTCTCGGTGCTCATCGATTATGCGCACACCCCCGATGCCTTGGAAAAGCTGCTTCTGACTGCCCGCGATCTTGTGCAAAAGGGTGGCAGAACAGTCGTCCTCTTTGGTTGTGGCGGAGACCGCGACCGCAGCAAACGAGCCGTTATGGGCGAAATAGCCGCACGGCTTGCCGATCATGTGATCATCACCTCGGATAATTCTCGCGGTGAGGATCCTATGCAGATCATTTGCCAAATCGTATCGGGCATACCGCCGCAAAAAGCATATACCGTTATCCCCGACCGCGCATCTGCCATTCGCTATGCCATTGAAAATGCAAAAGCGGGAGATTTGATTCTGCTTGCCGGAAAGGGACACGAGGAATACGAAATTGTAGGAGGGGAACGCCGCCCCTTTTGCGAAGGGAATCTTGTAAAAGAGGCCTTTCGCGAGCGTTTGCGCACACAAAACGGCGAAGATAAAAGCAAAGGAGAACCGACTGTATGAAGATCACACTTTCCATGCAGAATGGTATCACGGCGCACGCACTTGCCCGTATGTGCCGCGGTGTCTTACAAAACGAAGAAAATTCCAATTTTAACATATATTCCGTTTGCACCGATTCTCGCGAGGCAGATGCAAGCACCGCATTCTTTGCCCTTGTGGGCGAACGTGTCAACGGTCACGATTACATCCCTGCGGCAATCGCGGCAGGCTGCCGTTGCATTGTCAGCCAAGAGCCCGTCGATTGTGGAGAGAATGTTGCCGTTATTGCCGTTAAGGATAGCGAAATGGCGCTCTCTTACATGGCAAGCGCACAGCTTGAGGGAAAGACCTTTCCAAGAGTAGCCGTTACGGGTAGCGTTGGCAAGACCACCACCAAGGATATGATCGCCGCCGTGATGAGGGAGGGAAAGAAAATCTACGTCTCCTCGGGTAATCACAACAGCGTCATCGGTATGCCGCTTTCGGTTATGGAAATTCCCGAGGTTTGCGAATGTGCCGTGCTTGAAATGGGTATGAGCAATTTTGGCGAGATCGAGCGCATGTCGCTTGTTGCCGAGCCCGATATTGCCGTGATTACAAACATCGGTTCCTCACATATGGAAACGCTTGGCGACCGTGAAGGGATTTTTCGCGCAAAGCTTGAGGTTTTGTGCGGACTGAAAAAGGGTGGATATCTCATTCTCAACGGAGATCAACCGATCCTCTCGAATGTTAACGGCAGAAGTTACCACACGCTTTATGTATCCATAAAACGACCGAATGCCGACTTTTTTGCACAAAATATTCGTGTTGAGCTTGGTGGCACGTATTTCGACATTGTTTATAAGGGAACAACTTACCCCGATTTCTTTATTCCCGTCAGCGGACGTCACAACGTGTATGCGGCACTTTTCGCCTTTGCGGTAGCAACACTGCAGGGGCTGACTCCCGAACAAATGAAAAACGGACTCAAAAACTTCCAATCTGCAGGCATGCGACAAGAAATTTTGCAGCTTGGTGGCAAAACGGTCATTGCCGATTGCTACAATGCCTCTCCCGAATCGATGAGAGCGGCAATCGACGTTTTGTGCGAGTGCGCTCCCACAGGAGGACGTCGCGTAGCCATTCTTGGCGATATGCTGGAGCTTGGCAAGCATAGCATTGCAATCCACCGAGGCATTGGAGGATACCTGCAAGACCATGGCGTTGACCTTTTGTTTGCCGTTGGCAAGGATGGTATTGAAATCGCACAAGGCGCCGTTGACGTTGGCATGGATCCTGCAAAGACAATGCTTTTTATCGATCGCAACGACGTTGACGCTATCGTCAAGGCTTTGATATCACACACGCATGCAGGCGATACGCTTTTGTTTAAGGCAAGCCGCGGTGTTCAGCTTGAACGTGTGATCGATGCTTTGAAGAAGGTTTAAAAAAGACAAAAAGAGAGGATATACAGATGGCTATCATCTTCGTGCTCGTTACGCTTGGCGTTTTTCTGCTTACCGCACTGGCGGAGCGCATTCTAATTCCTATATTGCGCTCGCACAAGGTTGGGCAAAAGATTCTTGATATAGGTCCCCGTTGGCATAAATCAAAAGAGGGAACCCCCATTATGGGTGGCATCGGTTTTATTTTGGCGATTCTTGTTGCGGTTGCAGGCTTCTTTGTTTATGCGGCCATTCAAAGGGAGGCATCCGATTATATTCCGCTTGCTCTCACCGTTGCATTTGCGGTAGCAAACGGTGCTGTCGGCTTTGTTGACGATTACCGCAAGCTTGTAAAAAAAGAAAACGAAGGCTTAACCCGAAAGCAAAAGCTTGTTTTGCAGTTTGCCATTACTGCAGGTTATCTTTGTGTGATGGGATATACGGGAAATTTGCCGAGAGAGGTGATCATTCCCTTGATCAATCTTCCCATCCGAGGTTTCGTGTGGTATATTCTTGCCGCAATCTTGGCGGTTGGCGTTATCAACGGTGCCAACTTTACCGATGGAATTGACGGGCTTGCATCCTCGGTCACCTGTGTGATCGGCATCTTTTTGGCAGTTTTTGCAATGCTTGCAGGCAACCTTGGACTTTCCGTTGTCGGTGGTGCCATCATTGGTGCAACGCTTGGATTTTTGCTCTACAACTTCCATCCCGCAAGAGTGTTTATGGGGGACACCGGATCTCTTTTCCTCGGTGGCATTGTGATGGGTGCAATCTTTCAAATGGGCAATCCTTTGCTCTTGTTCCTCGTTTGCGGTGTTTATATTCTCGAATTGCTTTCCAGCCTGTTGCAAATTCTTTATTACAAGGCAACCAAAAAGCGTCTTTTCAAAATGGCACCCGTTCATCACCATTTTGAAAAATGCGGTTGGGGAGAGAACAAGGTCGTGCTTGTTTTCTCGCTCGCCCAGCTTGCATTTTGCATTTTGGCATTCATTCTCACAAGATAAATTACCCGAAAGGAGACCTTTGCTATGAACCAACAACCGAATACCGCAAAGCGCTCCTTTGATTTTTGGAAGAAACCAACGGGCGCAAACGAAAGTCAACCCAACACCAACCCGACGGGCAAGGTGAAGGGAAGTGTGGATGTGCCGTTTCTCCTCATTACGGCGGCGCTCGTGCTTTTTGGATGTGTTATGATCTACAGTGCATCCTTTGTGTTTGCACAAAAGCACCATGCAACGTCTACCTATTTCATCGTTCGTCACGTTATCTTTTTGATGATGGCGGTTGCATTCACCTTTGTGGTCGTCAAATATTGCACACCGCGATTTTGGTATGATTTCAGTTATATCTTCTATGGCATTTCCATCGTGCTCTTGCTTTTGGTACTAACGCCTCTTGGCACCGACCTCAACAGTGGCGCACGCCGTTGGATCGACCTCAAGGTGATTACCCTGCAGCCCTCGGAGCTTGCAAAGCTTGCACTCGTTTTAACTCTGGCGCGCTTTTTGACAACGCACGAGGAAAAGGTACTCTCTCCCCACAAGTTTGGAGGAGACTTTAAGTACGGAGTTCTTTATCCCGGCTTGATGATCGCAGGAGTTGGCGGACTTGTTGCGCTTGAAAAACACATTTCGGCACTCGCAATCATCGGTATGCTCGGTATCAGTTTGATGTTCCTTGGCGGCACGCGTATCAAGTGGATCGCATCTCTTGGCGGCATTATTGCCGTTGCGGCTTGCATGCTCATCATTTTCTTCCCATACGCATTTGCCCGTGTTGACACTTGGCTCAACATTGAGGAAGCCGACCCGCTTGGCTCTGCTTGGCAAACTCTGCAGGGCTTGATGGCAATCGGCTCGGGAGGACTCTTTGGCAAGGGACTTGGCAATAGCCAACAAAAATACGGTTTTGTTTCACAGCCGCAAAACGACTTTATCTTTACCATTATTTGTGAGGAATTCGGCTTTATCGGTGCTATTCTCGTAATCGGACTTTTCGTAGCCTTTGTTTGGCGCGGCTTCCACATTGCACGCCACGCACCCGACAAGTGCTCCTCGCTCATCGTTTACGGACTCACCTTTAAGGTCGCCCTTCAGGTCATCTTAAATATCGCAGTTGTAACCAACTCCATGCCCAACACGGGCATTTCACTGCCGTTCTTCAGCTACGGCGGAACCTCACT
>JAZRKS010000105.1:0-1714 GCA_045646445.1 Eubacteriales bacterium
AAAATCACAAAAGGGAACTCCCAAGCCACTGGCAGACAGTCGGAGCGCGCCTTGTGGCGCGCTTTTGCTATCGCGAACGGTCAGGTAGCGAAGCGGCGTGAGCGTAATGAATGACAGTCCGGTGGACTGTCAGAACGCGAACGGGACCGAGCCGCAGCGAGACCCTCCAAGACCCTGCCCGTTAAGAGAGTTGATTTGCTTTGAATGATACTTGTAGGGGAGGCGTTTCGCCTCCCGAAAATGAACGCGTATCGCAAATAAAAAGCCCCGCGCGCGGCGGGGCAGGAGTCAATTATTTAAGAGCTCTTGAAAATCCGCTCTTTCTTGTAAAACGCTGAAAACTTTATTTTCCAACATCTCCAATCTCCAATAATCAAGACAAGAGGTTTCAACACGGGAATTTGCATAGTCCTCGAAGCATTTTTCAAGCAACAAGCACGTAAAATCCCCCTTTTTGTCATCAACAATTTTATCGTAGTCAATCGCATATTGTTTTGCTTTTTCTAATTGCTTTACTGCTTCTTCGTAATTATTGTCCGCTACTGCCAATTCGGCACGTTTCATGCTGATTGAAAACATATCGTGGTTAAATCCGCCAAAGTTGTTGTCATCAATGATAATTCGCAAAATTGCTTCTTCTGCCTCAAGCGCTTTTTTTACATAACGCTCATCGTCGTTATTATACCACATCTTGTACAACGCTCCGCTCAATTCCCTTAAGCATTTTTTAATTGCTTGTTGGAGAAGTGCAGTCAGCTCATCCCCTTTGAGACAAACGGCGAGCAAAGATTCTCGGCTTGTTTCGGGGGCTTCCGGATACATAAGAGCATATTTTTTTGCTTCATCAATTTTGTTCAAGCTTTTGTAAACATACACAAGACCGGATATGGCCTCGTTGCGCAGATATGGATCGTTGCAGTTTTCAAGTATCACCAAATGATGGTGCAGTGAGCTTTCAAGCAATTCCTTTTCTTTTTTTGTTCCCATGTGTTTTACGCTATATCCTACATACCACTCGTTACTTGCCAACCAATGCAAATATCGAAAATCACCGGGATATTCCGCCACTGCTTGACGTGCAATTTCCAAATCTTCTTCGTGGTCTTTTTTCCAAAATTCGTGAAATTCGGCATCAAAATATGCTTTTCTGGAATCTGCAATTTCGGGAGTCAGACCGAGTAATTCATCAGCCGAAACGTGAAGCAATTTGGTCAAGGGTCCAATCAAAGATAGGTCAGGACTTGACAGTCCACACTCCCATTTAGAAACCGCTTGATAGGAAACGCAAAGATAGTCGGCAAGTTTTTCCTGTGTTAAATCGTTCTTTTTGCGTAATGCTTTAATTCTTTCACCAATGGTCATAAGTTCACCTCACAAAAATGATTGAATCCGAATTCTGATTTTATTATAGCACACCGCACTCCACAATACAATAACTTGTTTTTCGAGACGCAGCGCAACCTGCGGTTGAGTTTTTTAAAAAACAAAACTTCAATCGGTAGGGGCCGGCGTCCACGACGGACCGCAAAACGAGAGATCATAGTTAACAAAGGCGGGAGGGGGAACCCCTCCCCTACGACGTAAATAAGGAATAATCTGTAGGGGATGGCGCCCTCGACATCCCGAAAAGGAACCATTGACATTTGATCCATTTCATGGTATAATGTAATTGGTTAGGTGTATAGCCTATCAAGAAATGAATTTAAGGAGGTTA
>JAZRKS010000106.1:0-7574 GCA_045646445.1 Eubacteriales bacterium
CCTCCCGGAGGAGGGCTAAAATGCCCGTGCATTTGTCAGCGTTTTTTAAGGATCAAATATCGTTAGCGGGAAGAAACGGATACGGTGATAATTTTAAGAAAGCAGAATAGCAGGAGGAAACCCATGGCAGAATCGGTATTCCACACCACGCTCGAGCACGAAGGCGTTGCCGAGTTTGTGGAAAAGAAATCGGTCTTTATCGGTCACGCTTGCCCCGTATCGAGCGAGGAAGAAGCATTGACGTATGTCAAAAAGAAAAAAAGTGAATATGCCGATGCACGCCACAACGTTTGGGCGTATCTGCAAAAGGGCGAGATTGTTGCACGCTACTCCGATGACGGTGAGCCGCAGGGAACGGCAGGTGTTCCCGTGCTCGATACCATTCGCAAGAGTGGTGTTAGCGATGCCGTTGTGGTGGTCACACGTTATTTTGGCGGCATTCTGCTTGGTGCGGGCGGACTTGTGCGCGCTTATTCGCATACCGCACGCTTGGCATTGGATGCGGCACATATCATCACCTACGAGCAATACACCGAATTGGAGCTCGTCTGCTCCTATTCCGACTATCAAAAGTATCAAGCAGAATTGCCGCGCTTTGGGGCGGTTATTGACGACACGCAGTTTGCCGATCGCGTAACGCTTTTGTTCTCGGTGAAAGACCCCGTAGTCGAGGACGTTTTCGCGCGCGTTCGTGAAATTAGCAACGGCGCTACGCTCCCCACCGTTCGCGGAAAGCGCTTTGATTACCGATAAAATTACATTTTTCAAATAAAATATTAAAAAATACGCAAAGAAAAAAAGTATATCTTCTTTTTTTTGCGTATCTTATTTATAAAGCGTCAAAATTCTTGACGAAGACCGAAACGAGGAGAGGAGGCGTACCTGTGAGATTCCCCGAAAATTTCATACAAGAGGTTATCGACAGAACCGACATTGAAGAGCTCGTCGGTCGCTACGTTACACTCAAGCGGACGGGCGCCAACCTGATTGGCAGATGTCCCTTCCACAGCGAAAAAACGCCCTCGTTTACCGTAACGCCTGCCAAGCGCATGTTTTATTGCTTTGGCTGTCAGGCGGGCGGCTCGGCTTTAACTTTTGTGCAAAAGATTGAAAATATGGACTTTACCGAAGCCGTTGAGCATCTCGCAACGCGCGCAGGTCTGCCGCTCCCCCGTGAGAGCGGAGCACCCGAGGAAAAGGGCGTGCCTCGCAAGCGTGTTCTTGAAATGAACCTCGAGGCGGCGCGTTTCTTCCGCGCATGCCTGTTTGATCCTCGCATCGGTGCGGTTGGCATGGATTATTTCAAACGCCAACGGCGACTGAGTGAGGCAACCATCAAGCATTTCGGTTTGGGCTATGCACCAAACGATTTTGGGGCATTGCGCAAGCACATGCATCAAAAGGGATACACCGACGACGAGCTGATTGCCGCGTATTTGTGCGCGCGCAGTCAAAAGGGCAACGTATATGACCTTTTCCGCAACCGCGTGATGTTTCCTATCATCGATACCTCGGGCAACGTGGTCGCCTTTGGCGGACGCGTGATGGATGATTCCAAGCCCAAGTATCTCAACTCATCCGACACCCCCGCATTCAAAAAGAGCCGACATCTGTTTGCGCTCAACTATGCAAAGAACTGCTGCTCCGAACGCGTGATTCTTTGCGAGGGATATATGGACGTTATCGCCCTGCACGCAGCCGGGTTTGAGAATGCCGTGGCAACCCTCGGCACGGCAATTACCGCCGACCATGCCCGCATTCTTTCCAAATACACACAACGTGTTATTATTTCCTACGATGCCGACGAGGCAGGGCAAAATGCTGCCAACAAGGCAATGCGCATGCTTGGCGAGGTTGGCATGGACGTACGCGTGCTCAAATTGAGCGGTGCAAAGGACCCCGACGAGTATATTCAAAAGTTTGGTCCCGATCGTTTCCGCCGCGTGCTGGAGGAAAGCAAAACAGGCTTTGAACACAAAGCAGACCGCATCCTCTCCCGCTACGATATTGGAGAGGGAAGCGATAAGATCCGCGCATCGAACGAGCTTTGTGCTACGATTGCGGAATACGCCTCTCCCATTGAACGTGAGGTTTATTTGGCATACATCTGTTCTAAATTGGAACTCCCTATCGAGGTATTGCGCAACAGCGTTGAGCAATATCGGCGTCGCAATCGCCGCGAGCAAGCAGCGCGCGACACACGAGAGGCACAGACAACCGTCAAAAATTTTGGTGACCGTATCAATCCCGCGGCAGCACAGCACCCCCGTGCCGCGGCAGCCGAGGAGGCGGTTATCGGGCTTTTGCTCCTCTATGAGGAGTACCGCAACGCCGTGCAGGACGGTGTGGTGGAGCTCAAAGCCACCGATTTTGTTACCGATTTTTACCGACGCGTATTTATTTCCCTTATGAACCACCATTTAAGCGAGCAAGGTCTCTTTATCCCTTTGCTGGGCGAGGAATTCACCCCCGACGAGATGGGGCGCATCGAAAAAGCCCAAGTCTCGCGCCGACAGCTTTCCAACAGTGGCCCCGAGGTCTTCCGTTCGGCGGTAGAGACTCTAAAAGCCGAGAGGAGACGCCTTACGGTAAGCGAAGAGGGACTGAATGCGCATCTAGAATTCTTGCGTGAGAAAAAACGCAGAAAAGAGCTTGCAGAAAAAATCAAAAAAGATACCAATACATAAAAGAAAGGCATAACGAGAATGAAAGAAGTTGAAACAAAAGAAGTAGAAGCCGAAGTTGCATCGGAAACTCCTGTAACGATTGTTGGCAACGATAAAAAAATAGACGTCAGCGCCCTGATTGAAAAGGGCAAAAAGGGCAAGCTTTCCGCCTCTGACCTCGACGAAGCACTTGAGGAGATGAATTTTGATGCCGAGAGCCTTGATAAGCTCTACGAAACCCTTGAGGACAACGGCATTTCCTTTGATAACGATCTTTCCAGCGAGGAAATGAGCGCTATTGAAAACGAGGTTGAAGCATTCAGCGCAGCCGAAAACATGGAGCGCATCCTTGAGCAAGAGGGCCTTGCTATCGATGACCCCGTACGTCTGTATTTGAAGGAGATCGGTCGTGTTCCGCTGTTGACCGCCGACCGCGAAAAGGAGCTTGCAGAGCGTATGCTGGCAGGCGACGAGGATGCAAAGGTTGAGCTGGTTGAAGCAAACCTGCGTTTGGTTGTTAGTATTGCAAAGCGTTACGTTGGTCGCGGCATGTTCTTCCTTGACCTCATTCAAGAGGGTAACATGGGCCTTATGAAGGCAGTTGATAAGTTCGACTATACCAAGGGCTACAAGTTCTCCACCTATGCTACTTGGTGGATCCGTCAAGCAATCACCCGTGCCATTGCCGATCAGGCAAGAACCATTCGCATTCCCGTGCACATGGTCGAAACCATTCACAAGGTCTCCCGCATTTCCCGTCAGCTGTTGCAGGAAAACGGCCGTGAGCCCACCGCCGACGAGATCGGTGAGCGCATCTCCATGAGCCCCGAAAAGGTTCGCGAGATCATGAAGATCGCACAAGACCCCGTATCTCTCGAAACACCTATCGGTGAGGAAGAGGATAGCCACCTTGGCGATTTCATTCCCGATGACGATACCCCCTCTCCCGCAGAGGCAACCTCCACAAGCATTTTGCGCGAGGAGCTGGAGCGTCAATTGCATACCCTCACTCCCCGTGAGGAGCACGTTATTAAGCTGCGTTTCGGTCTTTATGACGGTCGCACCCGCACGCTCGAGGAGGTAGGCAAGGAATTTGACATTACCAGAGAGCGTATCCGCCAAATTGAGGCAAAGGCTTTGCGCAAGCTCCGTCATCCCAGCCGCGCAAGACACCTCAAGGGCTTTATGGAGTAATTTTAGTTTACTGTAACAAAAACAAAACACCCAAATTGTGCACATTGGTGCAACAGATAAGCAATGTGCCAAAAACCGTCAGTGTATATTTGTGCATAGTTCCATTCAATTTTGAACGTCATATGTACGCATTCAAATGCGAAGGATGCTTTGCGAATTTCGTAACAAAAAATTCACTTGACATCGGGTTGAAAATAGTGTAAAATATAGCGTATAAACGTATTTAATCGCGCTCGCGCGCATACGCGAGGCGGTTCCACGATTTTTTGGGAGGAATAAACCATGAACAAGAGACTGATCGCTTTATTTCTTTGCCTTGTTATGATGCTTTCCGTTTTCTTGGCAGGCTGTGCCGAGAGTACGGAGGAGGATGCAAAGGAAGAGCTGGAAGAAGCAAAGGTTGCAAGTAACATGACCTTGACGATGTGGATCGTTTCCGAGTCCCCTGTGGCCGAAAGCATCCGCACCGACGTTACCAAAGCAATCAACGTTTTGACCAAAGCGAAGTATAAGACCCAGCTCGAAATCTACTACCTCAGCGAGGCAGAGTATTTTGAGAAGGTAACCGATGCGATGGAAGCGTATGCTGAAGCCAAAAAGCAGCAAAACGCAAATCAGCCCACACAAACCGGCACCACCAACGAGGAGGAAGGCGGAACCACCGTTGAAGAGATCGTAACCGACGAAAACGGTATGTACCGCGATAACTACCCGATCGTACTCCAAAATCAGGTAGACATCATTTACATCGGTGACGTTAAGGACGGAGAAGGCAAGCTTCTCATGTCCGGTCAACAAATGTACAACCAGCTCCGCGCAGGCGACTGGCTTGCAGCTCTCGATGATACCATCAAGGGCGATGCAAAAAAGATCAAGGAGTTCGTTTCTCCCACGTTGCTCTCCGCAGTTCAGGAGATGGGCGTTACCTATGCAATTCCCAACAACAACGTTATTGGCGAATACACCTTTATGTGTCTGAACAAGACACTGATGGACCGTTACTCCCTGCAAGGTCACCTCACCAGAGGTTCTATTAAGAACTTTGCAAACGAATACGTTTATCAGTTCATCGATCAAATTGCCCGTTACGAGTCTAACATTCTCCCCATAGATGCAACCTATGAGGAGTGCTTGGCGCAACTGGCTTACTACTGGAACATTGATACCGAGGATTATTCCATCAACAGCGAGGAATTCTCCATCTTCGGCACTCCCTTGTTCAGCATGCAACCCAACCGCGGTCAAAATGCCATCGGTCCTCAAAGCTTGCTTGAGAACGAGGAGTTCACAAAGCATTACCTTGCTATCAACGAGTACCGCCTCGACAAAAAGTATCACTACCTTGATACCGCCGAGGAGAACCCCGTTGTGTTCTTCAGAAACGAAGAAAACAAGGATGCAACCTACGCTAGCTACGGCGTTAAGTTCGTTAAGGGCACTCTTGCAGAGCTGAACGCAAAGGGCAACTACGTTGACGAAAACGGTGTAGAATATTATGCCGTTCCCGTAGCGTACCCCACCGCAACCGCAGAGGATATTTACGGCAATATGTTTGCTGTTGCAAAAACAACGCTTGACGTTGAGCGCAGCATGCAAATCGTTACTTACCTCAACACCAATACCGAAATTCGCAACCTGCTGCAATACGGTATTCAAGGTCAGCACTACACCATCGAGAACGGTGTTGTTGCTCGCGTTGCAGATAAGAACGGCAACTACTACAACATGGACATTTACGCAACGGGCAATGCGTTCCTTGCGTACCTTGAGCCCGGCATGAATGCTTCTATTTGGGAAAACGGCAAAAACCAAAACAGGGACTCTTTGGTTGAACCTCTGCTCGGCTTCGACCTGGCAGAATATGCCGCAACCAGCACCCAATTCGGCACTCCCATTACCGTAACCAACACCAAGACCTACAGTACGACCTTCCGCAACGGTCTTAATAAAGACGTGCTTTCCGAGGATGCAGTTCTGAAGGCATGGATCGACGAATGCGATGCACAAGAGCCCGGCGTTTTCGTTTTCCGCAGTCGCGAAAAGACACTGAACAACGAATATTTCGAAATCCTGTACTTCTATAATACCACCGGTGCATACGACTTCAGCGTTGGAGCTGTGGAAGAGCCGAAGGAATCCGGAACCGGTTACTCCCGTCACAATGCCTACATCTATGCCGAGTCCGATAATCTTTCCGAGGATGAAAAAGCAAAGGGCTACACCCTGACAATGGTTTACGATATCTGCATGACCAGATACGAGGGAACCTATGCAGTCGTCCAAAAGGAGTTTGACGATAAGGGCAACGTGGTAGATCTCACAGAGATTGCCCACACCGAAACCTTCAAATATACCGAGCAAACATACGACTTTGATATCTACGATACCGAGTCCTACAAGATGAACGTATACGGTGATCTCTATCTTGCAGATTTCTACGACAACAAGGAAATTTTCAATAAGCTTGTTGAGTTCTACAATGAGAAGAGAACCGGTCAAATCACCAACAGAGGACTCTATTGGAAGACCACCGATGAAAGCAAGGCTTATCACTCCTTCCTGCTTTACCGCAAGGATATCAAGAATGCAACAACCGTGGATATCATTCCCGTAGTATCCGGCAATCAAATTAAGCTGGTTGTTAATTACAATGAGTATACTGACAATAAGATTGAGAATCCTTCCGGTTACGGCACCGATCCCAACGTAAAGCCCGGTAAAAAGTACACGTTGTATTACGTTACTATCGAAACCGATCTCGACGTTGAAGTGAACGCCAACAGCATCAGCTACGGTCTTTCGCTCACAACTGCGGAAGAGTTGATGAACGGTACTCTCGTTCACGAATTCCCCAAGGATACCGCAACCACCATCAAGCTGGTTGAAATTGGAACCGAAACTCCCGTTTCCTTTGATGTAAGGGGTATGCTGAACATTGAGGTTATCAAGTATATGGCAGAATTGAATACCATTGCTATGGATCTTTTGAACGGTTGCCAAAACATGGCTGACCTTAAGAAGATGGTAGAGTATTTGAGCATTCTGTTCAATACCGAAGAAGCACTCGTGACCGTCTACAAGAATTATCCCGAAATCAACGAAAACAATCCTGCCGCAGGCGTTGATGAAAGATTTGTTGCAGTTGTTAAAAAGAATTCCGGTACGATCGTTTCCGAAAACAACTTCCAAGAACTGTTCTATCAGCTTACGCACATTACCAACTATGGCACAATGGAAGAAGTAAAGGGAGGCATTTCGGGAATAGACGAAATGAAGGAATACGAATACGATGAATTCCGTCCGGCATTCTATTCTCCCTACGGCATCTACTATTTGTGGATGAAGGAATATCAGTATCTCCCTGCGGATATGCAACCCACCGAGTGATTTTAAGCTGTCGCAATTCGCGCAGAACAAAAGCCACACTCAAGAGCAACTCAAATTCGAGTTAAACTTGAAACAAACATATAAAAGGTTGAAACCCGTCGAGAAAATCGACGGGTTTCTTCATTTTTTATGTGTGGCTTTTTAGCCGCGCTCGACCTCTCTGCCGTACCTTTGGTGGGCGACAACAGGCCGATCACGTCTTCTGCATCAAATTTCGTCAGCTTTCGAAACAGAAAAGATTTATAAAGGTTTTTACAAAAAACAAACTTTTTTGCAAATAGTAAGTCGGATCGTAGCCATGTCGTTCTGTGAGCCAAGAAGGTGGTT
>JAZRKS010000107.1:0-1645 GCA_045646445.1 Eubacteriales bacterium
CAGAACGTAGCTTTCTTCGTAGTAAAATCCCTTGCGGCTGTTGTCATAGGCGATCGGCGCACCCAATTCGCGGCGGAGATACTCAAAGTCGCGCTGTGCCTGGCGGTGAGAAATGCCAAAGCGTTCAGCCAAGCGTTGCGCGTTGGGATAGCTTTTCATTGTCAGCTTTTTATGCAGCCATTGAATTCGAATATTGGCGTTCATTGCGCGTCAGTCTCCTTCGTGTCATTTTGGTCGGGCGAGGGGATCGGGGTTGAAAATCGTTTTAATTTGAAAAAAATGGTCAGGTTTGCGCCAAGCACCGCAATAGCGGCGGCAAGGCAATTTGCATTGTCCAAAAGTCCTGCAATGACCGCCACGGGAATAGCGAGTGTGCAAAGCGAGGAAAGGGCAATGCTTGTAAGTGCCAATGCAAGGTACAAACGGGGGAGCGCGCGGTCAAGCAGATAGCGGAGCTCCGCGGTAAAATAGAGCATTAAAGGAATCAGGGCACATTGCGCGGCAACCTTTAAGGGGGCATTCATCTCCATCGAGGTGTCAAAATAGAGGATGCACACAAGGAGCGCACAGGCAACGGGCGGTATAAAGCCCAATGCTTTTACGCAGTATCCTGCCTCTAAGAGCAGAACGTGCAAAGTAGCGAGCAAAAGTGCAACCGCTGCGGCAAGTGCCAAATAGGATCTGGTTTGGGCAAAATTGAGTGCCAAAAAGATGCCGCTAATGGCAAAGCCGAGAGAAGCCGGAAGCGCAACCGGGAGGCTTGCACCAAAGGGAAATTTTGAAAGGGTTTCTTCCTTGGAAATCAAGAGCGCAAAAGCCACTGCTGAGGCAAGCGCCAAAAACGCCCAAATTGTTGCAAGCAAAGGGATGATTGCATTGGTCTCAAAATAGTTTGTGCCTTCTTCATAGGAAAGCAACACGCCAAGCACCATGAAAAAAGTAGCAGCAAGGGCGGCAACCGGTACGAGGCGACCGCAAAAAAACGCCCATTGTTGTTTCTTGTTCATCCAAATCCCCCTTCCAAAAATCATAGTTATAATTATTATATAACATAAATTTGAACAAAATGTGACTAATTACACACTTTTCAAAAATAATTATGATCTTTTTTTAAGGAAAAATGTCATAAAAAGAGCATTTTGAAAAAGGGAAGTGTTCCAAAACTGTCTTTTTGCCCTAAAGACACCGTCTTTTGTGCAACTTGTATATTTTTGGTCGTTTTTATCATCAAAATTTCTACAAAAACAACGGTAAATAAGTGTTGCAATTTGATTCGATTTATGGTATAATATACAAGCTTGATGTGCGATGAAGCGAAAGGTTGCCGTTTGGGGACGCCTAAAACGGGTAATTTTCGTGGAGTATGTCCGTTCAACCGGGCGAAAGGTGTTCACCGTAGCATTTTCCGTTGCAATACGGAGCTTCGATGTGACTTGACTTTTCCGGAATTTGTCCGCGCCGAAAAAAACGGTGGTGGGCAAATCCCGCATTTTTCAGGAGAGACAAGAAACACACGGAGCGGTGTTGTGGTGATGCCTGCCTTGCGAAAACGCGGCCTGCGGACGGATCCCTTCCATTTATATATATGGGACACCGCAGACGAGCGAAATCTGATAAGGAGGCAAAGAACAATGGCAGTAAAAGA
>JAZRKS010000108.1:0-2587 GCA_045646445.1 Eubacteriales bacterium
CCGCCGCCGCACAAAAGGGCGTTCGCTATGCGCTGGTCGGTAACATTGGGCATATTGATCTTGCAAAGCAAGCAGGGCTTGTTCCTGTTGGCGACTTTCGTCTCAACGTAACCAACTGCGAAACGGTTTGCACTTTGGAAGAAATGGGAATTGACTCCCTCATCCTCTCCCCCGAACTCACTCTGCCGCAGGCACGTGACATCAAAGGAGACACGTCACTCATCGTTTACGGTCGCATCCCCTTGATGACGGTTGAAAAATGCGTGATCAAAGAGATTGCGGATTGCGACACGTGTGCCAAAAGCGCCGCAATTTTGACCGACCGCCGCGGCGTGCGCTTCCCCGTCCTGCGCGAGTGGGATCACCGCAACGTCATTTATAACAGTCTGCCCACGTCGATGTCCGACCGTCAAGACCAGCTCATAAAAGCAGGCATTACCAATCAGCATTTCCTCTTTAGCACTGAAACTACCGACGAGGTGGACGAGGTCATCCGTCTTTGGAAAAAGGGAGTAGCACTCCCCTATCCCGTAAGGAGAATATAAAAAAATCCCGACTGTTCTCACGGTCGGGATTTTTGTTTTATGCTTGTGTCAAATTCAGCTTTTCGATAATCGAGAAAGCTGCCTTATCCATATAATCGTTTTCCATCAGCTCGATCATACCGCGGTCAACGAGGGCGGCAAGCTTGGAATCCATAGGAATGCGAGCGAGGAGGTCGTAACCAAACTTTTCGGCAACCTCTTCGATGTGACTCTCACCAAATACCTTGATCTCTTTGCCGCAGTCGGGGCACTTGATATAGCTCATGTTCTCAACCAAACCGAGAACGGGCACGTTCATCATTTTAGCCATGTTGGCTGCCTTGCTGACGATCATCGAAACGAGATCCTGCGGGCTGGAAACGATAACAACGCCATCAAGCGGCAGAGATTGGAATACGGTAAGCGGTACATCGCCCGTGCCGGGAGGGCAGTCAACCAAGAGCACGTCAACGTCCCAGATGGTTTCCTTCCAGAATTGTTGCACAGTTCCCGCAATCATCGAGCCACGCCAAATAACCGGCTTAGTCTCATCGTTGCCAAGGAGCAGGTTAACAGAGATCATATCGATTCCGGTCTTGGTGCGGGGGGGGATCATGCCGTTTTCGTCACCGTAAACCTCAACGTTGTGCATACCAAACGCCTTGGGGATAGAGGGGCCGGTGATGTCGGCATCGAGAATGCCAACCTTATATCCTTCTCTTTGCAAAAGAACAGCAAGCATAGAGGTAACAAGCGATTTACCAACGCCGCCCTTGCCGCTGACAATTCCAACAACGTGCTTTACATCGCTGAGCGCATTTGCGGGAACCAGCAAGCTTTGGGGCTTTTCGCGAGAGGAGCAATTGCTGGAGCAAGTAGAGCAATCATGCGTACATTCAGACATTTTTTATATCCTTCTTTCTGTGTTTCATTTATACAAGCAATATTATACACCCTTTTTGTAAAAAAGCAACCCTTTTTTGCAAAAAATCTGACGTGAGGATTTAAAATCTCTCTTTTTTGCAAAATCGGCAATGCAATTTCCTACTTTTTTATATAAAAGAATTGACAAGGGCGCGAATTTGTGCTATACTTGCCATGTATGTAATTTTATCGAATAATCGAAAGGACAACCCCTATGAAATGGACATCCCTTAACGAACTGCGCGAAAAGTATTTGGCATTCTTTGAGTCCAAAGGACACCTTCGTCTGCCCTCTTTCCCGCTTGTTCCCATCAACGACAAATCCCTTTTGCTCATCAACTCGGGTATGGCACCTATGAAGAAATTCTTCACGGGTGAAGAGGAACCCCCTCGCCATCGCGTAACCACTTGCCAAAAGTGCATCCGCACCCCCGACCTTGAGCGCGTTGGTCACACCGCTCGCCACGGCACATTTTTTGAAATGCTTGGCAACTTCTCCTTTGGTGATTACTTTAAGGATCAAGCTATCCCGTGGGCGTGGGAGTTTTTGACCGAAACTTTGGAAATCCCCACCGACCTTCTCTGGCCCTCTATCTACGAAGAGGACGAGCAGGCTTACGAAATTTGGGTGAATAAAGTAGGCGTTAACCCCGAGCACATCGTTCGTCTCGGCAAAGCCGATAACTTTTGGGAGCACGGCACAGGTCCTTGCGGCCCTTGCTCCGAGACCTATTTTGACCGCGGCATTAAGTACGGCTGTGGCTCGCCCGATTGCAAGCCCGGTTGTGACTGCGACCGCTTTATGGAAATTTGGAACAACGTATTCACCCAATTCAACAACATGGGTGACGGCACCTACACCGAGCTCGCACAAAAGAACATCGATACCGGTATGGGACTTGAGCGTCTCGCTTGCGTAATGCAGGGCGTAAACAATATGTTTGAGGTTGACACCATCCGCAAGGTTCTTGACAACGTTTGCGCAATTGCCGGCAAGGAATACGGTCTTGATAAGAACACCGATATTTCCATTCGTGTTGTTACCGACCATATCAGAAGCGCAACCTTTATGATAAGCGATGGCGTTATTCCTTCCAACGAGGGTCGCGGATACGTTCTCCGCAGCATTCTCCGCCGCG
>JAZRKS010000109.1:0-2148 GCA_045646445.1 Eubacteriales bacterium
TTGTTGCAGGCGGATGCTACTTCCTTGGCGGTTTTGGACGTCTTTACAACGTTGGCGACGCGGTATCGAAGGGTGACTTTGACGCCATCATTCCCACAATGCTCTCCACACTCCCCACAATTATTATTGCAATCGTTATCGTGTTGGTGCTCTCGGCATCGATGTCAACGCTCTCCTCTCTCGTGCTGACGAGCAGCTCGACAGTAACACTTGACTTCATCGCTCCCCTTTGCGAGAAGAAAAAGCCCTTGAACGATAAAAAGCAGATGCTTGTCATTCGCGCATTTATTGTTGTTTTTATTGTCATTTCGGCTGTGATTGCCATTATGCAATACAAAAACAAGAATATGCTGATTGCACAGATGATGGGTGTTTCGTGGGGTGCGCTTGCGGGCGCGTTCCTCGCTCCCTTCCTCTACGGTCTGTACTGGAAAAAGACCACCAAGGCAGGCGTTGTGGCATCCTTTGTGTTTGGCGTGGGCTTGGAGCTCGTTCAGCTGCTCATTTCGATGAAGGTGTTTAGCGTTGCGAATATTCCCGTGCTTTCGTTTGTATTCAAAAACTCCCTTTTCTCGGGTGTGTTTGCAATGGTGGGCGGACTGATCCTTGTTCCCATCGTCAGCCTGCTGACACAAAAGACTGCTCCCGCGAACACCGACGAGATCTTCTCTTGCTACGAGCGTAAGGCGCTTGTTACGGTCACGGATTCACTTGGTGAAGATGAAGATAATTAAACATAAAAGTGGTTATCCTAAACGAGATAACCACTTTTCTTTTATTTTTTCTTTTTCGCTTTCCATTCGGAGGCGAGGATAATAATAGAAGGCTCCCTTGTGTAAAGGGAGCTGTCAAATGCCGTGAGTGCATTTGACTGAGGGATTGTTCTGCTGAAAATTTAACGATTACAATCCCTCCGTCACGGCTTACGCCGCGCCACCTCCCTTTACACAAGGGAGGCTTTATTTAGTTTCGCTTTATTTTTTTACACACTTATAGCGTTAAAGCAGAAAATAAAAACAGTGATACCAATATGGCCAAACCAATCGATCTGCATTACCGGATGCAGACCACGGAGTATCTAAATTGAGATGTAAGGATGTTGAGGTCTCTTTTTCAAGGTTGCTATGTGTCACCAAAACGCCTATGTTCTCGTTAAAATAGTATATTTTTGTTCCCTTGCGGTTATGAGAGATGACTTTTGCGGAAAAGGAATCGTCTATCCAAGAGGAACATTCTTCACATTCTCGACAAGCATCAATGTCTGCGGCATATTTTGAAGTCAACAAATCACATACAAACAGTTGCGCAATCCAAGCTACAACAACAAGAATCAAAACAGACAAAACAACTTTTTTCATTGACTTCACAAAAATCCTCCTATCTAGCAAGCTAAATTATTTTCTTCCCTTTTTCGCTTTCCATTCGCTGGCGAGGATGGCGCAGACGCCGACGTTGGCGTAGTTGCCCTTGATGAGCATGGCTTCGCGCTGGATGCCCTCAAAGGTCATGCCCACTTTTTCCATCACGCGACGAGAAGAATCGTTGCCTTCCATAAAGCGCGCCTCGATGCGGTGCAATCCCAAATTTTCAAAGCCGAATTTGATAACCGCATCAAGGGCTTCGACGGCGATGCCGCGCCCCCAATACTCGGGGTTGAGAACGTAACCGACCTCGGCACAGTCGTGGTTGCAGTGAAAGGCGGTAAAGCCGCAGGTGCCAATCATTTTGCAGTCGGGCTCATAGACCACTGCCCAATCGTAAAACATGCCTGCGGAATAGCGGTTGCCAAGGTATTCGAGGTACTCGCGCGTAAAGCCGCGGTCGGGGTGCGGATTCCAAGTGAGGTACTTGGTCACGTCGGGGCGAGAGGCGTATTCGTACATATCGGAGGCATCTGCCACAAGCATTTTACGGAGTGTCAGCCGCTCGGTTGCAAGCTCGGGCAGGTGCGAGAAAACACGGTAGATTTTTTCTTTTTTCATTCTCTTTTCGTCCTTCTTTTTTCTACCTTTCATTATACCTAAAATCCGGCAAAAAAGCAAGCGTTTTTTGCAAAAATTTTCTTGCATTATTTTTCGCTTTCCCCTTTTATTTTGTAATAATGTATGTTATAATATACTATATATAGTATTTTTTAGCCTTGAAAGG
>JAZRKS010000110.1:0-6938 GCA_045646445.1 Eubacteriales bacterium
ATCTCGGTAACGTCCTCTTTAACGCCTGCGATCGTGGAGAACTCGTGAAGTACACCGTCGTTTTTAAT
Organism: Eubacteriales bacterium; assembly: GCA_045646445.1. Classification (GTDB taxonomy): domain Bacteria; phylum Bacillota; class Clostridia; order Oscillospirales; family CAG-272; genus UMGS1865. Next base: position 69 of record JAZRKS010000110.1, read on the forward strand.
GTTGGTTACTGCGTAACCGGGAAGAGAGCTGAGCAGTACACGACGCAGGGAGTTACCAAGCGTAATGCCGGAGCCGCGCTCCAAGGGCTCTACCACGAACGTGCCGCGGGAACCATCTTCTGCTAAATCGGCAGTGGTAATATTGGGCTTTTCAATCTCGATCATTCCAAATAATCCTCCTTCAATTTAATGTGTGATACCGTGCAAAATTGCGGTTAGCGCTTTGCTAAACCGTATCGTATTTGAAAACTCAAGTGGATTACTTGGAATAGAGCTCGACGATCAGCTGTTCGTTGAAATCAAAGTCAACGTCTTCTCTTGCGGGAAGAGTGAGAACGGTTGCGGTCATAGCCTCTGCCTTAACCTCAAGCCACTTGGGAGCGTTTGCGTTTGCAGCAGCCTCTGCCAATGCCTTGAACTTAACGGAATCGCGGCTTGCTTCCTTAACGGAGATAACGTCACCAGCCTTGATGATAAGGGAGGGGATGTTTACCTTTTTACCGTTAACGGTGAAGTGACCGTGAAGAACCAGCTGACGAGCTTCCTTGTGGGATGCTGCAAAGCCCATTCTGTATACTACGTTGTCAAGACGACGCTCGAGCAAGCAGATCAGGTTTTCACCGGTCATGCCCTCTTTGCGGTCAGCTTCCTCGAAGTAGTTAACAAACTGCTTCTCAAGGACGCCGTAGTATCTTCTGGTCTTCTGCTTTTCACGCATCTGAAGTCCGTACTCTCTCATTTTCTTGTTTGCTGCGCCGTGCTGACCGGGAGCAGTGCTTCTGCGGTCAAGTGCGCACTTACCGGTAAGGCAACGCTCGCCCTTGAGGAAGAGCTTAGTGCCCTCTCTGCGGCAAAGTCTGCAAACAGGTCCAGTATATCTTGCCATAATAATTGTACCTCCAACGAATAATTAAACGCGACGGCGCTTAGGCGGGCGGCAACCGTTGTGCGGGATGGGAGTTACGTCTTTGATCATAGTGATCTGCAGACCAACGGTCTCCAAAGCGCGGATTGCGGATTCACGTCCTGCACCGGGGCCTTTGATGAAAACTTCAACACTCTTCAGGCCATGCTCCATAGCAGCCTTTGCTGCGGTTTCGGAAGCGGACTGTGCTGCGAAGGGAGTGGACTTTCTGGAACCCTTGAAACCGAGTTCGCCGGCAGATGCCCAAGAAATGGTGTTACCAAATGCATCGGAAACGGTTACGATGGTATTGTTGAAAGTAGCCTGAATGTGAACGGCACCCTTCTCAATATTCTTTTTTTCGCGGCGTCTCTTGACAACTTTTTTAGTATTTACTTTTGCCATGTCTATGCCACTCCTTTACTTCTTCTTGTTCGCAATGGTCTTTGCGGGACCCTTACGAGTTCTTGCGTTGGTTTTGGTTCTTTGACCTCTTACGGGCAGACCCTTTCTGTGACGGATGCCGCGGTAGCAGTTGATTTCAACCATTCTCTTGATGTTCATTGCAACTTCACGGTGCAAATCACCTTCAACGGTGTAGTTGTTTTCGATTTCGTCACGGAGCTTGGCTACTTCAGATTCGGTCAGGTCCTTTGCGCGGGTGTCCGGGTTGATGCCGGTCGCTGCAAGGATATCGTTTGCGCTCTTGCGGCCGATACCGTAAATGTAGGTAAGGGCGATTTCTACGCGCTTGTTGTTCGGAATATCAACACCAGCTATACGAGCCATACTGTTTATTCACCTCTCTGTTGATTTTTGCGGTATCTGATTAACCCTGTCTTTGCTTGTGCTTAGGGTTTTCACAGATCACCATGATTTTACCTTTTCTCTTGATGATCTTGCATTTCTCGCAGATCTTCTTAACGGATGGTTTCACCTTCATTGTGTCTGTACCATACCTTTCTTGCTAATTTCTGCAATAATTATTTTGCTCGCCAAGTGATGCGTCCCTTGGTCAGGTCATAAACCGAAACCTCGATGGTAACGCGATCGCCGGGCAGAATTCTAATATAGTTCATACGAAGCTTGCCCGAAATGTGTGCGGTAACAATGTGACCGTTCGGGAGCTTTACTTTGAAGCAAGCGTTGGGCAGTGCCTCAACGACTGTGCCTTCAAACTCGATTACATCTTCCTTTTGTGCCAAAAGAATGTTCCTCCTATTCAAATATGATCGTTTGTGTTATCAGAAACCTTTTTCTACTTCGGTTAAGATCAGCACGCCGTTTGAGGTAAGTGCCACGGTGTTTTCGTAATGTGCCGAAAGACTTCTGTCAGCGGTTTTTACCGTCCAACCGTCATTCAGTTCAATTACATCTGCGCGACCTACGTTAACCATCGGCTCAATGGCAAGCGTCATGCCTGCCGAGAGGCGAATGCCTCTGCCGGGAGTGCCGAAGTTGGGAACGTCGGGAGCTTCGTGCATGTTTGTGCCAATCCCGTGTCCCACATAGCGTTTAACGGTGCTAAAGCCGTTTTGACGAACCAAAGTATCAATAGCAGAACCAACGTCGCCCAAGCGATTGCCTGCCTCAAGCTTAGCCACGCCTGCCCAAAAGCTATCGCGTGTAACTTGAATCAGCTTTTTCGCTTCTTCACTGACGTTCCCTACGGGAATGGTTCTTGCCGAATCACCGACGTAACCGTGATAAACGGCACCGGTGTCTATTTTTACGATATCGCCATCCATAAGGATGCGGTTTTTTGCGGGTATGCCGTGAATGACCTCGTCATTGATGCTGATGCAAGCGCAAGCGGGAAAGCCATGATACCCCAAAAATGCAGGAGTTGCACCGCACTTTTCGATGTGCTTGCGAATGGCTTGGTCAATTTCATACGTGCTGACACCCGGTCGGACCATATCACGGGCGATGAGCAAAGCTTCGCCCGTAATACGTCCCGCATCTCTCATTGCGGTAATTTGTGCAGCATTCTTAAGTGTAATCATACTTTACGCCTCTACCGTTTTGAGTGCTTGGAAGACGAGCGCGGTGGTATCCGCTACCTCGTCCTGCCCTTCCACCGTGAGAAGCAGGTTTCTCTCAGCGTAAAACGCCTTGAGGGGTTCTGTTTCTCTGTGGAAAGTCTCCAATCGTTTTTCTACTGTTTCTGCTGCGTCGTCGGCTCTGATGATCAGTGCCTCGCCGCATCTGTCACAAACACCCTCTTTGAGGGGAGGATTGTAAACGATGTGATAGGATGAGCCGCAAGAGCAAACTCTGCGTCCGCTCATACGCTCAACAATTTTTTGGTCGGGAACCTCAAGACTGAGAACCGCATCCAAATGAATGCCCATTGCTTCCAAAGCCTCTGCTTGAGGAATGGAGCGCGGGAAGCCATCCAGAATAAAGCCGTTTTCACAGTTGTTCCCTTGCAAGTACTTCTTGATGATTCCAATTACGATGGAATCGGGAACCAGCTGACCGATTGCCCAATAGGCCTTGGCTTGGTTGCCAAGCTCGGTGCCTGCTTTCAGCTCCGCACGGAGGATATCCCCCGTTGCGATAGTTGGAATTTGATATTTTTCGGAAATCTTCGCGGCTTGGGTACCTTTACCCGCGCCGGGAGCGCCCAGTAAAATCAGATTCATAGTTTCCTCCGGTAAATTACCGATCAATCAAGAAAGCCCTTATAGTTACGCATGGAGAGTTGTGCTTCGAGGTCGCGAACGATCTCAAGTGCAACGCCTACTGCGATGAGGAGCGAGGTGCCTGCAAATGCCAAGCTGGTAAATGCAATACCGAGCATGCCTGCAATTGCGCCTACGAGAATCGGAACACCCGAAATAACTACCAGGAAGATAGCGCCCATCATGGTTACACGATTGAGGATCTTCTTGATAAAGGGTGCCATTTCTTGGGGACGGATACCGATGATCGCGCCACCGTTGTTACGAATGTTGTTTGCTACTTCAACAGGATTGAAAGAAATCGCAATGTAGAAGTAAGAGAAAGCAACGATCAGAGCAACGAAGACTACGAAGTAGATAGCGGTATCGGTGCCAAGCCAGTTGTTAACAAATTTTGCAAAGCCGGAAGTCGATTTCAAGAATCCTGCAATCATTGCGGGAATGGAAACGATGGAGCTTGCAAAGATGACGGGCATAACGCCTGCCATGTTCATCTTGAGAGGAAGGTTGGTCTTTTGACCACCGTAGGTCTTGCGGCCTACAACTCTCTTTGCATAAATAACCTTGATGCGACGCTCAGAGTTGGTGAACCAAACAATGAATACGATTGCAGCCAAAGCCAATGCAGCGGAAATGATAACGCCTACAATACCGAGTACCAGATCCCAGCCGGTGTTCCAGCCGCCAAAGGGGTTCTTCAGCATGGAGATAGCGCCTTGAATGTAACCGGTGAGACCGGAAATGATGTTAGCAAACAGGATGATGGAGATACCGTTGCCGATACCCTTCTCATTGATCTGCTCTGCCAACCACATGATGAGAGATGCACCTGCGCAGAGGCAAGCGATCATTACGATCCAAGGAAGTACGTGGGTGTTGTTTGCATTGGGGGTAGCAGCCTTGGTCAACAGACCGTAGCTGTTCAAAAGATTTACATAACCAAAAGCGGTAACAATGGAGAGAAGCACGGTTACCCAACGGGTAGCACCGGTGAGCTTCTTTTTGCCGTCCTCATCCTTAGACATTCTTTCCAATGCAGGAATTGCAATGGAGAGAAGCTGGATAACGATGGATGCGGTGATATAAGGGCTTACAGACAGAGCAAAGAAGGTTGCTTGGCTGAATGCACCACCGGACATCATTGTCAACAGACCGAAAATACCGTCACTGAAAACAGTGTTGGTCATTTCCATATTGGTTACACTAACGTAAGGAATGATGAGGTTAGCACCGATACGGTAAAGGAGAATAACCATCAAGGTAAAGAGGAGCTTCTTGCGAAGTTCCGGGACTTTCCATGCGTTTACAAACGTTTGAATCATCCTTATACCTCCTCTGCCTTACCGCCTGCTGCCTCGATCTTTTCCTTCGCAGATGCCGAAAATACGGCTGCCTTAACAGTGAGTTTTTTGGTGAGTTCGCCGTTGCCGAGAACCTTGAGACCATCAAGGGGCTTGCGAACGATTCTTGCTGCCAACAGCATCTCGAGATCAACTACGGTGCCGTCTACGAACTTGTTCAGATCTTCAACGTTTACAATTGCATAGTTGGTAGCGAAAATGTTGTGGAAGCCTCTCTTGGGGTGAGTTCTGTAAATGGGGAATTGTCCACCCTCGAAACCGAGGCGAACACCGCCGCCGGAGCGAGCGTTTTGACCCTTGTGTCCCTTGCCGGCAGTCTTGCCGTTACCGGATCCGGGGCCTCTGCCCTTTCTCCAGTTCGCCTTTGCGGAACCGGCTGCGGGTTGAAGTTCATGGAGTTTCATATCTGCCATTACCTCCTTATGCGTTTTCTACGGTTTCAACCGTAATGAGGTGGGAAAGAACCTTGATCTTGCCTGCGAGAACTGCGTCGTCGTTGTGAACGATGCTATCGCCGATCTTGTTCAGACCCAAGGATTTTGCAGTTGCCTTTTGATTGGGCTTGCAGCCGATAAGGCTCTTGGTAAGTGTTACTTTTTTCATTGTTCGCTTACCTCCAATCAACCTTTAACCTGCTCAACAGAGATGTCACGAATCTTCGCAACCTCTGCAGCAGTGCGGAGCTCCTTCAAACCTTCCATCGTTGCCTTAACAACGTTGGTGGGGTTGTTGGAACGCAGGCACTTTGCGCGAATGTTCTTAATGCCGGCAGCCTCGAGTACCATACGTACCTTGCCACCTGCGATAATACCGGTACCGGGTGCGGCGGGCTTAAGGAGAACCTTACCTGCGCCAAATACACCTACTACCTCGTGAGGGATGGAAGTGCCCTTAAGGGACACGGTTACCATATTCTTCTTTGCATCTTCAATACCCTTGCGGATTGCTTCGGGTACTTCTGCTGCCTTACCAAGGCCTACGCCTACGTGACCTGCGCCGTCACCAACAACCATAAGTGCTGCGAAACGAGCTACACGACCACCCTTAACGGTCTTGGATACACGGTTCAGAGCGATGAGCGATTCTTTCAAATCGTGCTCAGCCGGATTAAACTTTTCTGCCATAATTTCCTCCAAAAATATTCAATAAACCAATTAGTTTGTTGAACAGTGTACAAACCGGAAAATCAGAACTTCAGGCCGCCCTCGCGAGCGCCTTCAGCCAGTTCCGATACACGTCCGTGATACAGGTAACCGCCACGGTCGAATACAACCTCAGTGATTCCCTCTGCGATTGCCTTCTCGGCAATCATCTTACCTACTTCTCTTGCTGCTGCCTTGTTGCCGCCGTCTGCGGTGAAGCCCTTACCGAAAGTGGAAGCGCTTACCAAGGTTACGCCCTTAACGTCGTCAATGATCTGTGCGCTGATGTTCGCATTGGAACGATACACAGCCAGACGCGGACGCTCTGCAGTACCCGAAATCTTTGCTCTAACTCTCTTATGTCTCTTAAGACGAGCCTTGTTTGCATCTTTTCTCGATACCATATCACTTCACTCCTTTCAATTATTTGCCCTTGCCTGCCTTACCGGCCTTGCGACGTACATACTCGGTGGAGTACTTAACGCCCTTACCATGGTAAGGTTCGGGAGGTCTCTTGCCTCTGATAACAGCTGCCATTTGGCCAACCTTTTGCTTATCAATACCCTTAACGATGATGGTATTGGAATCCGGAACATCAAAGGTGATGCCGTCTTCTTCAGTCAGAATGAACTTGGACTGAGGAAGGCCGGTTCCGGGCATAAGGGAGTGACCAAGGAAGAGTTGCAGGTTCTTGCCCTGCTTAACAACTCTGTAACCTACGCCAACGATCTCGAGCTTCTTGGAGAAGCCGTTGCTAACGCCTTCTACCATGTTAG